>JANMUC010000786.1:0-2553 GCA_031391225.1 Deinococcales bacterium | reverse complement strand
TCACGTTAACACCTGCAACTGCGCGAGTGACAGTGTTCACACCGCAATCAATTCTGCTTTGGATTTGCCTGCAATGTTTGGGATCATGCTGCCGTGAGCGGTGAGAAGATCGTCCACCAGGTTGTGAATTTGGTCCAAATCGAGTTCGGCTGCCGTATGCGGGTCCATCATGGCGGCGTGATAAACATGCTCACGGTTGCCAGTCAAGGCGGCTTCGGCGGTCAGCTCTTGCACATTGACGTTGGTGCGCATCATGGCGGCGAGTTGCGGCGGCAACATGCCAATTTTGGTCGGTTGAATGCCATTTTTGTCCACCAAACACGGGACTTCGACACAGCAATCGGCAGGCAGATTATCAATCAAGCCCTTGTTTGGAACATTGCCGTAAATGACCCTCGGTTGACCAGTTTCATGGCTGTGAACGATCAAACTGCCGTACTCGACGCTGCGCTTAACCTCGAGTTTTTTGTTTTCATCCTCGAGTTCGATCCGTAAGCTTTCCCATTTGGCAAGGTTCAGTTCGCAACGGCGAATGTATTCGTCGATTGGAATGTCAAAACGCTCGAGCAAGTCAGGGCGGTTATTTTTGATGAACCACGGTGTGTACTCGGAAAAGTGCTCGCTCGATTCGGTGACCGAATAACCAAAGTGCTTTAAAACTTGATATCGAACCGCATCGGTCAAACCCCAAGGCATGTCGGCAGTCACACGATTGGTGAACTTGCCGCGCTCTAGAAATTCGCGCAATTTGGGGTACAGGTTCTCTTTTTTGCCGTCCTGGTGGTGACGCTCGAGGGTCAGGTAAAACGCCATATGGTTGATGCCCGCCACCAAGTAATGTACCTCTTCTGGTGGAATACCCAAGTCTTGCGCGAGTTCTTTGGCGGTGTGCGGCACGCTGTGGCAAAGACCGACCAGTTTGATTTTGCTGGCTTTGGAGAGCGCCAAACAATTGATTGCCATTGGGTTGACGTAATTCAGGTGCAGCACGTCGGGGCAGACCCGTTCCATAATGCGGGTGTACTCGAGCAGTACGGGAATGGTACGCAAGCCGCGCATGATGCCGCCGATGCCCAAGGTGTCGGCAATGGTTTGTTGCAGACCATACTTTTTGGGAATCTCAAAATCAATCACGGTACTTGGCTTGTAACCGCCAACTTGAATCATGCTGATCGCGTAATCTGCGCCGTCCAGCGCTTGAATTGGATCGGTGGTGGCGACGATTTCGGGTTTGACGCCGAGCGCTTCAGAAACCTTTTTAGCGACGACCACCGAGGTCTTCAGGCGTTCGGCATCAATGTCGAACAAAAAGATTCTCGAGTTAGCCAGTTCTGGATAACTGAGGATGTCACCGAGTAAATTCTTGGCGAATACGGTACTGCCTGCACCGATCAGGGTTATTTTGGCTTGTCTCACGGGTTAAAACTCCTTTTTGAATATGCTCGAGACAACTCGAGGATGTGATTACTATTTTTGTTTTGGTTTGATCATCTTTGGGAATGATTCTCTGGCGGCAAGCAGCAGCAACGTCATTTCGCCAACGTTCCAGTAAAAGTGAATCGCAACTCGAGGCAGTGTGGCAAGTCCTGGGATTCCACGGCAAATCAGGATGTTGTTGGCGAGCCAGCCGTCGCGCCCGAGAATGCCTGGAAGCACTTGCGCCGCACTCAACGCGGGTAAACCCAACGCACCAATCTCGTTCGCCACGTGCAGGTAATGCAAGAGCATGTAAGTGTGCTCTAAGGTGTGCAACGTAATCCAGACCATCAGCGGGTAACTCCAAACGCCACGCATGCCGTTTTTAAACAAATAAGCGACCAAACCCCACGCCAGCCAATTCCAAATAAAATGCACCCACTCAACATTGAGGCTCGAGATGAGTCCTTGAGATTGAATGCCAGGACGATCAAACAGATAAAATTGAGACAGTTGAACGATGTGCTCTATCGTGTGAAAACCTTGCAATGCCAGCAAAACACTTAACACGCAGGCGGCAGTGCCAAGCGAAACCAGATCGTCACGCCATTTGAGGCTGACGGGCACCGCAATCACGCCCAAGAACAAGATTGTACCGCCCCAAATCGGCAAGCCCGCTCGAGTGACCAAAATTCCCGACAAGACCAAGCCAATAACTGCAGCAAGCATAATGATCGTGGTGCGACCACGCAAGCGAAACAGCTCGAGTAAATTTCGTTTGTGCCCCAATGTGGCGTTCATTTGCTGCTCCTCGAGACGGTCAAAATAGTACTGGCTTCGGGTTTTAGAATGGTTGAACGTTTGCCATCGGACCAGACGACTTCCAAGCTTTCAATCGTGGCATTTTTTGGAATTCCAAAATGAATTCTCGGATCGTTACCGCTCAAATAACCACTCTGGCTTAAAACTTCGCGCTGCATGGTGTTAAGTCGAGTTGTACCAATGCTCGAGTTGAGAAAGACTTTCGCGCCAATGCCTTTGGTGTTGCTCGAGCCGAGCCAGTTCAGTTCGACTTGCAAGCTGTTGCCGCCGCAGAGTTGATTCTCGAAGACTTGGCTGGGTTTGGACAGGTTGTTG
>JANMUC010000438.1:0-9429 GCA_031391225.1 Deinococcales bacterium | reverse complement strand
CCGAGTCGCGCAGGTTCGAGATGGCTTCCACCACTTGATGGACTCGTAATCCTGCGGCGGCGATGGTCGAACGCTTTTGGTACAAGAGGGTTCGCACGATGCCGGCGTGGTATGCCTCAACGCTCAAGATGCCGGCGGCTGCCTCTAAGTACGCAGGGTTGGTGATCAGCGGTGCAGCGCCCTTGTAGGCGGTCACGCCAACGTCTTCAAAAATAAATGCGCCGTGCAAGAAGAACAATTCGTTGGCATAGGGGTCAAAGCCCTTGATCGCATTCTTGCTCGCGGCGGCAGCGGCGAAGGCTGGTCCAATGTCAATCGTTGGTCGTGCCACTGCCATGTTACCCAGGGCATCGCGCAAAAATTTGACATGGTTTTCTTCGTCGTTGGCGATTTCTTCGGCAAACTCGCGGATGGCGCGACCAAAAGCGCTGGTCGAGAACTTGACGCGTCGCCCGCCAATCACGTTCGAACCACCACCCATCAGGCCATTCGAGGACACGCCAGTGGTCTTGTAACTGGGTTTGCGTCCGACCGCCGCCAAGTAAAATTCTGCCTCCAGGTACTCGAGGTTGAGGGCGAAATTCAGGACGTCTGCGTCGATGTCTGGTTTGGTCGCCATTGTGGTCGCTGTGGTTTGTGCCAAACCGAGGCTCGAGGTGAGGGTTCCGGCTCCGAAGAGGGCAGCACCTTGCAACAACTGGCGGCGGTTGAAGATTTTCGTGTTCATTTATAGCTCCTTTTGAGCCTCATCTGTGAAAAAAATGAGGTGATTCCAGTCAGATGAACACGTCCTGTTGAACTCAAAGTACCCACTGTCTGAGGCGAAGCTGAACGGAGTCGCTCGAGATAGACTGAAAGCATGAAGAGTTTGCATCTCAAGTTGAATGATCCTGCATTTATTTTAGATCCTTACCCAACGCTCGAGAAATTGCGTGAAAGCACACCCGTTTTTTGGGATGAGGTGTGGGGCAAAACCTTTTTCTTGCGTTACGATGACATTTGTGCCTTGTTGCGAGACAGGCGTTTGGGTCGAAGCCTGAGCAATGTCCTCTCTCGGGATGAACTGGGTTTTCCGCCGCAAAACCCGGGGCAAAAACCGTTCGACGATTTTCAGGCGCTGCATATGCTTGACCGTGAGCCACCCGATCACACGCGGCTTCGCTCATTGGTGCAAAAAGCCTTCACTGTCTCGAGGGTCGAGAATCTGCGTGAACGAATTGAAGGCATCGTGGAAAGCTTGCTCGCCAATGCAGGCTCGAGTTTTGACGTGCAACACGTTCTTGCCGAACCCCTGCCAGTGCAAGTGATTGGTGAGCTTTTGGGCGTGCCAGAACAATACCGTGTCAAGTTGCGCCCTTGGTCGTCAGCCATCGTCAAGCTCTACGAACTCGGTTACGGCGAACCAGAGATGATTGCCGCCTCGAACGCGGTGCTCGAGTTTTCCGAAATGCTGCGCGGTTTGGTCGAGGAGCGCCGCATCAAAGCCAGCGATGATCTGATCTCGGATTTGGTGCGGGTTGAAGAGGCAGGGGAGAGGTTGAGCGAAGCGGAGTTGATTGCCAACTGCATTTTGTTCTTAAACGCGGGTCATGAAGCCACCGTCAACGGCACGACCGCCGCGATTCTAGCGCTTTCACAAAACAAAGCCGCTCGAGCCTTGCTGGCGGACGAAGCTGCAACCAATTCCAACAGCTCGAGCCTCTTCAAGACTGCGGTCGAAGAATTTTTGCGCTTCGATACGCCCTTGCCGATGTTTGAACGCTGGGTGCTCGAGGAATTTGAATTTACGACCAAGCACGGCGAAGTTGTGCCGCTGAGAAAAGGGCAGGAAGTGGCTTTGATGTACGCCAGCGGAAACCGTGACGAACGAAAATTCTCAAATCCCGACCAACTCGAGTTAACCCGTACGGAAAACGCCCACCTGACGTTTGGACTTGGCACGCATTACTGCATTGGCGCACCGCTGGCACGACTCGAGATGCAAGTCGCACTTCATGCGTTTCTGAAAAAAATTCCAAACTTTAAGCTCGAGAAGCCAAAGCTTCAGTACGGAAATGGCTTTGTGATTCGGGGGTTGCAAAGTTTAAGAATCGTAGAAATCTAAGAAAGCTTTGCATCTTAAGATGTGACGCGAAAGTGTAGAATCTATTTATGTCCAAGCAAATTGCATTTGGCTGGTACGGCGGAAAATACAGCCATTTGGATTGGTTGCTGCCTTTGCTTCCTCAAGTTACGCATTTCTGTGACGTATACGGCGGTTCGGCGGCTGTTCTCATCAACCGCCCACCGGCATTGGTTGAAACATACAATGACATTGATTCTGAGTTGGTCAATTTTTTCTCTGTGTTGCGCGAACAAAAAGACCAACTAATCGAAAATATTGGTTTGACACCATTCTCGAGGGAAGAATTACTACTGGCTTGCCAACCATTAACCCCTGAAATCACAAAGCTCGAGCGAGCCAGACGTTTTTATGTTCGTGCCCGTCAAGTTCGCACGGGCTTAGCCCAAACCGCATCGGCAGGACGTTGGGCGCATTGTGTGCTAACCAGTCGCGCTGGTATGGCAGGTGCAGTCTCGAGATGGCTTGGATCAATTGAAGATTTGTCATTGATTGCCCAGCGTTTGTTGCGAGTCCAAATTGAGAATGCTCCAGCCTTGGAGGTGATCGCACGGTTTGATTCGAGTGAGACACTGTTTTATTGTGATCCACCGTATGTCCATGACACCAGAGGAGACAGTAAAGCTTATGGTTTCGAGATGACTGATAACGACCACCGAACATTGGCTATAGCATTGCATCAAGTTCAAGGTAAAGTAGCACTGTCAGGGTATCAAGGTGAATTGTACGATTCGTTATACAAAGATTGGTTTATCACCACTGCCCCGAGCAAACAAGCGCATAGCGTTAAACAAGACCGAACTGAAGTGTTGTGGACCAACTATGACCCTTTAGAATTTAACTTGCAAAACAAGGAAACATGGACGCAAACGACATCCTCGAGATCGCTTTTCAAGACAGATTAGATACGGACAATCGTATCGCTGACGCGACCATCCTTAGACGGGTACGGCTTGTATCGCAAACCCAACATGCCATAACACGTTTTGTTATGGCATGTTGTTTGGCAAAGGTTCACAATTAAAATTTGGATATTCGTAAACCTTACACACAAATTGGTGGCAATGACTCGTACTCTGGGCGAAGTTACGACGAACAATACATCACTGCTTTCATTTTCAAACACGAACTTCCTTGTAATCCAACCACAGCATTTTTGACGCCCGCACTACGCAACCATAACCGAATCATGACGCTCGATTTACAACTGGAAGGCAGATCAGCGGCACTTTATAAAACAGCCCTTGAACTGCTAGATGACATTGCAACTACTCGAGTGACCGCTAAAATGGTACTGACCCAAATTGTAAGAGAATTGACTGCTATTCGAGATGCAAAACGAGAACGCATGGTTTCTTTATTGCAAAGCTTGGAGACGCATCAAGTCGAATTGCCCTTGTCTGCTGAACGAATCTTAACGCTTATAGAGCAACATTTGAAGCTTCCACACAGCAGTCGTTTACCGGTCTTTATTGTTGCGGCAGCATATGAGTCTGTTGGGGCAACAATTGAGGAACGTATCCGTCCTCTCCAAGCGCATAACGCTGCCGACAGTCAAACAGGAGCAGTGGGTGATGTTGAAATTGTTCTTAAAAGCGAACATTTGATTGCCGCTTACGAAATGAAAATGCGCCGTGTAACCAAAGATGATATTGATGCGGCTTTGCAAAAATTACAACATCACCGTCTCGAGCATTATATTTTTATCACCACAGAATCAGTCGAATTTGTGGTTCATGAATACGCTGCGAGTTTGTACGCTTTAACTGGTGGTACGGAAGTCGTCATTTTGGATTGCATGGGTTTCCTGCGGCATTTCTTGCATTTCTTTCATCAAAACCGACAAGCATTTCTCGAGATATACCAGCGTTTGGTGTTGGGCGAGCCTGAAAGTGCTGTTCGGCAAGAGTTAAAGGAAGCCTGGTTGGCATTGCGGCAAGCTGCTCAGACTTAAATTCTGGTTTTCCAGTATCTCGAGATTTCCAAACCTTGCTACACTAAACCATGATCCAAACCACCACCCGCCTGACCTGCCCACTCGATTGCCCCGATGCGTGTAGCTTGATTGTGACGCTCGAGAACAACCGCGCCATCAAAATCGAGGGTGACTCGAGTCATCCAGTCACGCAGGGTTTTGCGTGCTCCAAAACCTACCGTTACCCAGAACGGGCGTATCTCGAGACGCGACCGAAGTACCCATTGAAACGCGTTGGTGCGAAAGGGGAGGGCAAGTGGGAGCGGGTTTCTTGGGATGAGGCACTTGATGAAATTGCATTGAGATTAAAAGAAATTCTCGAGCAGCACGGTCCAGATTCGGTCTTGCGCTACAACTATGCTGGAACGATGGGACGGATGGAAGGCTCACACGTTCACGCTCTTTTTCGGGCATTGGGTGCCATTGAACTCGATGAAACCATTTGCGCTTCGGCGGGTGGTGCGGCATGGGAAGCAACCTACGGCAGCCCGAAATTTGGCACAGACCCAGAAGATGTCAAACATGCCAAATTTATTTTCTTATGGGGGATTAACAGCCTCGCCACGAACAGCCATTTGACGCCATTTTTAACCCAAGCCAGAAAAAATGGCGCGAAGATCGTACATATCGACCCGTATCAAAACAAAACCAGTTTGTTTTCCGACGAGCACGTGCGGGTTCGACCTGGCACCGATGCCGCACTCGCACTGGGAATGGCAAACGTCATCGTCTCGGGGGGCTTGCACGATGCTGAGTTTATTGCCAAAACCGTGCGCGGTTTTGAAGAATTTAGATCTCGAGCCGCCGAATGGAATCTCGAGCGTGTCAGTGCGGTTACGGGTGTTGATGCGGCGGTAATTGAACGCCTGGCGCTCGAGTTCGCGGCGGCGACACCAAGTTACGTGCGCCTCAGTTACGGCATGACCCGCAACGAAAGTGGTGCGAACGGATTGCGTGCCGCCAGCATCCTGCCGATTTTGACGGGTCAATGGCAGCACCTTGGCGGTGGCGGCGCGCTGTCCACCAGTGGTGCGTTCATGCTCAATAAAACCCGAGAAGGGGCGGCGCATTTGATCAAGCCTGGAGTGCGGCACGTCAATATGACCCAACTCGCCACGGCGCTCGAGCCAGCCCAAAAAATTCACACGATGTTTGTTTACAATTCCAACCCTGCCGTGATCGCACCAGACTCGAGCCGGGTGATTGCGGGCATGAAACGAACGGATTTGTTGACGGTTGTCCTCGAGAATGCCATGACCGAAACTGCCGATCTGGCGGATTTTGTGCTGCCAGCCACGACCTTTCTCGAGCATGAAGATTTGTACACGTCGTATGGGCATTATTACTTGTCGTACAACAAAGTCGCATGTGATCCGTATTTTGAAGCGCGTCCGAATTCTTGGGTGTTTCAACAAATTGCGCGGCGTTTGGGTGTGACCGAACCGAGTGTCTTTTGGAATGCCGAAGAGTTGACTCGAGAATTGCTCGCCAGCGATCACGAATGGTTGAAAGGAATTTCGTTTGAGCAACTCGAGTCAGAAGGTTTTGTGCGTTTGAACATTCCCAAACCATTTTTGCCGTATCAAAACGGTTCGCCCGTGACTTCGGATGGTAAGTTTCACCTCGACCCAGCGCCGGAGCAGATTGAGGCTCGAGAGGTACTGACTTCTGAATTTCCATTGCGACTTTTAACCCCGCCAGCGCATCACTTTTTGAACACGACGTACGGCGAACTCGAGAAATTGATTCAACTCGAGGGTGGCGAACCCCACGTTAAAGTTCACCCTGAAGATGCCGCGACTTACGGCGTGACCGACGGTGCGATGGTGGCAATCTCGAGCCAGCAAGGTCGTGTTATTCGACCTGCCAAAGTGACCAATGCGGCATCTAAGGGCGTGGTGATCGTTGAAGGGACTTGGTGGGGCGCTCGAGCGAGTGACCGTTTGGGAATCAATACCCTAACCAGTGAACGCTTGACCGACATGGGAGCAGGCAGCACATTTCACAATACGCCTGTCAGGCTCGAGCTGGTTTGAAACCTACTTTTGGCAGTCAAGCCGCACCCTTAAGCTAGGATTTGGCACGCTAAACGCCACTCCTTTGGCTTTGGTGCTGTCGCCAATGCCTTTGGGATCGATCTCGAGCAAGAATTTGGTTGGGGTTTTAACGGTTTCCTCGAGCGTTCCAAGTGGATAATAGAACTTCAGTTGTACTGTCACAGCACCACCCGCAGGCAAACTGGCAAAAGTCAGTTTTTGTACCTCCATCGCGTCTACGTTTAAGGTGCTTGCGTCGGCAAATGCGAGTTGAATGCCTTGTCCAGTGCCGTCAAAACCCGCATCGACGGGCGTGATCGTGGCTTTGGAACCGTTTTTGACCTCGAGCGTTAAACCCCAACCTGGTGTGCTTTCGTCTTTTTTGATTGGTTCGAGTTTGATGGTTTTCACGCGCCAAACGCCGTTAAATAGAGTTTCACCAAGGCAACCTTCCAAGGATGCGCGTTGATTTGCGCCGCCAGCAAAGCCTGGAAGCTCGAGTTTGATGTCGGTTTTGCCGACCGTGACTTTGACGCCCGCTTTTTGCAGTGCCTCGAGCGGAATGTAGGTTTTGCCGTTTTGAACGATGGCGGGTGAACTCGAGTTGACGCCGTTGATGCTGAGTTTGAGCGTGAGTGTCGCCGCGAGTACCGTTAGGCTCGAGCCGAGAATCAAACCGATGGGCAATCCTAATTTCATAATAACCCCGTTTCTAAAACCCGAGAATGGGTTTAACGAATGTTGATGCGTTTGGCTTGAATCTCATATTTTGCAAGCGCAGTGTTGTAGCCAATCCTGAGTATGACGGCGCGTCCAGCGTCATCCAAGGCAACTCGGCGTGTTTCAAAATGACCATCGGTTGCCGGTGTCGTCCAAGCGCTGGCGCTGGCGGCTTGAGAAGAAATCAGGGAATTGGCAGCTTTAACAAAAACCGTAATGGCATCACCGGTAGCATTGAACGCCGCATTTAACTTGTTCAAAGCCGCAATCACACCACCGTTGCTCGAGTCGGCAATGGTTTGACTCGCACTCCAAGTATCGGTTATTGCGTTGTATCGCCGTGAGAACAGCGCGGCTGGATTGGCAAATTCGGTGTAGACCAGATTGGCATTGCCGTTTGCGTCTAGACCCATTTTTGCGCTCGTTCCGGCAAAGTTTTGAACTGGTGTCCAAGTGTCTGAAATAAAGTCATAGGCTCGAGCGCGGAGTGTACCCGCATCGTCCCAAATCGCCATTGCTTTGCCGTTGTTGGCAACTTCAAACGCAAGGCATTCACAACCCAGCGCGGGTGCATTGAGTCCAGGATTCAAAACAGGCGTGGCGATGCCCCAAGTGTCGTCACTGGCATTGTATTGCCGAACAAAAAATCGGTATTGTCCTAAACCCTGATCCAATTGGTTATAGATCAAACTGGCTTGTCCTGAAGCGTTCATGCTGAGGATAGGCAGCGTTGGGAAATTTCCTGCTGAAATGGTTTGGACAAGCCAAGTCCCCGTGCTGGCGGTAAATCGTGCCACTCGAATTCGGTTGCCAGCATTGCCTCCGAACTCGAGCCACACTGCCAGGGCATTTCCGCTTGAATCCATGAAAATTTGAGGGTTGATGGCATAGCTGCTGGCAAGATTGGTTTCTAAGTTCGTTGCGGCACTCCAAGTGGTAGCGCCTGCCATCCGCCGAGAAAAGCGCAATAGATTTTGATTGCCTGATTGTCCAGTCCAGACGGCAATGCGGTCATTGTTGCTCGAGATGGCAGTGCTCAGGTTGGATGAAATGGCTTGAGTGTCTAAAATTTGGGCATTGTCCCAAGTGTTGGTCGTGCCGTCAAAAACACTGATGCTTGGGTAATAGACGGGCAAACCATCTTGTTGTTTTCGCACCCAGAACGCCGTGCCGTTACCTGCTGTGCTAAAGACCAGCTTTGGTTGGTCTTCGATGGCATCAGGCGTTTGCAACAGTGTTGTCCAAGTGCTCGAGTTGCCAAAATTTTGGCGTTCGACCCGAATCCGAAGACTGCCACTCGAGCCGCTGCTCGGTCGAATCTCGAGCAGGTGTGATCCGCTGGTAAACAATTGCGTTTCGATGCTTTGTGGGTCGGTGCCTATGTTTTTGGCGATCAGTTCGGTACTTGTCGGGTCAAACAAGATGGCTGTGCCCGTAAAACTCGAGCCGAGGACGCGTTCGATTTTAATGTTGACACCGTTTGGGCTTAACGCACTGTCTAATTTAAATCGTTGCGTGGTGGTGAAGTTGCGGGTGGTATCAAATGGCAGTGTGATGACCTCAAAATCTGTGGGCTTGAGGCGAATTTCAATGGTTTCGCTCGAGCCAGCCGCGAAATTTTTGACCACACTGCCACAAAATGCGCCGTTTGCAATGCAGCCTGTGTATCTGACGTTCACGCCAGCCGGTACGGCTAGCGTCAAACCGCCAGCGATTGGCAAGTGTGCGGTTGCCGCGTAGGCTGGCAGGTTTGGCACAGTTTGACGACTCGAGGTTTTTTGTTCTGGGATGGGTTTCTCGATTTCCGCCAGAAATTTACAGAACACGGCTTGTTCAAAAATACTGTCGTACTGCCCTGGCGTATCGTTAATACACTTGGGTTTTGTGTTGCTGGGCGTAAAACCCATGTCGGCGTTCCACCAACTGAAATGCGTTACAACTGCCTCTAAAGCTCGAGTTCCTGCACCCGAATCCACCACAATTCCTGTGCCCTCTTGCACCCAATCTCCCGTTTGTTCGTTCAAACTCCAAAGCGGCACACTATCGCCAAGCTTGATGCTCGAACCGTCAAGGTTGGTGTTGGCGTACATTGGCAGACGTATTTTGGCGCTCGAGCCAGGTTTTAAATTCAGGCGCTGACCGTTTTGCTCGAGGTTAAATTCTGTCGTGCCGAGCGAAACAATGCCCGTGTTGACGCCGTTTTGCTGCAATCCAGTGAAACTTCCTGGGAAAGCATATTTTTCTTTTTGGTCGTTGATGTCCACCGGGGTCAGGCTTACTTTGACCGAACCCAAGACTGGCGTTCCATTCAGTGTCTCGAGGGCATTTGCGGCGAGTTCGATACTGGCATTGTCTGTGCCTGTGATCGTGCCGCCCGTGGTGGCGTTTAAGGGTTGTGCTGCGGCTCGAGCCAGCATGGTGGCTTTAAAATCGGCGTTGCTGGCGTTAGAACCAATTGGAAACTCGAGCGCAGCGAATGTTTGAGCAAAACCGGTTTTTGAAAGCACCAAATTGATTGGAACGCCCGTTTGTATGGATACCGTCACTTTGCCCGTCGTGTCACTCGAACCTAAAAC
>JANMUC010000436.1:0-1006 GCA_031391225.1 Deinococcales bacterium | reverse complement strand
GGTGCGTTGTTGTGCCTGGGTTTTTACAATTTTTTCATTTACCTTTCGACCCGCGACCTCAGTTTGTTCTATTACGCGCTGTACCTTGGAGTGACCTGCTTGGGTTGGGCATTCACTTTTCATATTCCGACGGCTTTGTTTGGCTGGCACGATCTTCGACTGCATTACATCTGGTTTTTCTTGATCCCAATCACCAACATTTTGTTTTACTTGCGGTTTTTACGAGTCTCGAGCTGGTCGCCACTGCTCTACAAACTCAGTTGGGGCAACATCATTTTGTCTGCCATTTTGCTCCCCTCGAGCTTCTTTTCCTTGTCGCTCATGCACTCGCTTGCTACACTGGTGATCAGCATTCAATTGGTGCTGGCATTGATTTGCGGCGTTCAAAGTTGGCGACGCGGTTTTCGTGCCGCACCGTATTTTGTGCTGGCGTTTATCGCTCTGTTGATTCCAGGATCGTTGATTTTGCCCGCCAACGTTGGTTTGATTCCAGATGTGGTCGAAAATGCTGACCTCTTGACCGTCCTCGGTACAACCCTGGAAGGTTTGCTGCTGGCATTTGCCCTCGCCGAACGTATTCGCGCCTTGCAGCGTGACCGTGACGACTCCTTCACCAGAGCTACCCAAGCCCTGGCACTCGCCAACACCGACGCCATGACTGGTATTGGCAACAGACACGCCTTCGAATCGGCAATCAAAGTTTTGTACAACAACCCTGTGACGCGCACCGAACCAGACCAACTGATGCTCGTGATGATCGACCTGGACGGTTTAAAAACCATCAACGATCAGTACGGTCACGCTCGAGGCGACGAATTGCTGCGACGTTTTGCACAGCACCTGAAAAGCTTAGAGGGGGATGGCATCTCGAGTTATCGGCTTGGCGGCGACGAGTTTACCTTAATTGCTCAAAAGCGTCACGAAAACAATCTTAGGGTTGCCATCTTAAGGGTTGAAGGTCAATTGCACGAAGCTGGATTTCAAGACGTTGGTGCGAGTGTTGGTG
>JANMUC010000724.1:0-1558 GCA_031391225.1 Deinococcales bacterium | reverse complement strand
TTGGGTGGTCACGACGAGGGTCGGGGAGTGCGCTGAAGTGTTCGATAATGTTTGGAAGCATTCATACACATTAAACTCTCACTAGTGCGTTTGCCCTATGACTTTCAGATTACCGTGACTTGAGTTTGTCATGTTCCTGATAGGCTGTAGCCATGAGCATAGAAGGTTCGGGCGGAATTCATGTGATCGTCACTGGCGCGAGCAGCGGCATTGGCGAGGCGACGGCACGGCTTTTGGTGGCGAACGGGTGTCGGGTAACACTTGCGGCACGGCGGGCAGATAAACTCGAGGCGCTGGCGGCAGAAATCAATCCGTCTGGAAAACGGGTGACGATTGCACCAACCGATGTCAATAAACCTGGCGATCTCGAGCGGCTGGTCGAACGGGCGAACGCCATTTTTGGTCGGATCGATGCCGTGGTGAACAACGCGGGCGTGGACAACGGGGCGAAACATTGGTGGACGCTGCCACCAGAAAAATCGGCGTTGACCTTGCAAACCAATTTGATTGCGGTGGTCGAGTTAACGCGGTTGGTCTTGCCGCAAATGCTCGAGCACAAGGGGGGCAGCATCATCAATGTTGGGTCTGTCGCAGGGCATATCGGAACCTCGAGTTTGTATTCTGCCAGCAAATTTGGCGTGCGCGGTTTTTCCTTAAGTTTACGGCGCGAATTGGCGGGGACTGGCGTGCATGTGTCGTTGGTGTCACCAGGTTTTATTCGTACACCACTGACCGAAACGGGCAGACCCGTGCCGATGCCTGGACCCGAAATCGTGGCGAAAGCGATTCAAAACTTGCTCGATCATCCTCGAGCGGAAACGGTTGTGCCTGGTTGGTATCGCTTGCTGATTTTCCTCGAGAATGCCTTTCCAATGATCGGTGATCGGGTGGTGGCTCAGATTCGGGCTTCTAAAGTTGGCGAAAAGCTGTAATTGGCTGTCTGGCATGGTTCTCTCGAGATAAGTGTCAGCAATTTACAAGCTCACTTTTGTAATGAGTCTTTTCTGAGATTTTTTCTGCTTGCGCACAATCTAATGGTGTAAATCATCCTTTAAACAGAACATTCAAATGACGTTTTCTATTTGCTGGACAGCACCAAAGAAATAAATCCTCACTGGCTCGGATTAAATCAACCTTATACAAAATAAACATCGTGTACCACTTGTTTAGTTTTAAATTTTCATGTTATACTTCGTTGTAAGCGCACTGCTGACATAAAAGTAAATCGGTTTTGCTTATGGGACAGCGCCGATTTATCCTTAAAATTAAAAGCAGGCGCAAATCTGGAGGAATTATCATGGCAAAGAAAAAGACCCTCACCAAATCGGATTTGATCGACGTTCTCGCCGAGAAAAACCAAGCCAAAAAGAAAGACATGAAAGCCTTCATGGATTCTTTTGTCGCCGAAGTCGCCAGCGCCCTTGATAAAGGCAACAAAGTCCAAATCACCGGCTTTGGCACCTTCGAGGTTCGTAGCCGCAAAGCCCGTACCGGCGTGCGTCCTGGCACGACCACCAAAATCAAGATTCCAGCCAGCAAATACCCAGCCTTCAAACCG
>JANMUC010000431.1:0-2591 GCA_031391225.1 Deinococcales bacterium | reverse complement strand
GGGTGGGCGCTCGAGTCAGCCTCAATAAAATTGGAATTCGTATGTTCTTACCGTTCAATTTGTAGATACCAAATGGGTTCTATACATTCACCAATGCCGACGAAGCGCTCGAGGTGATGCGCAACCCCGCCAATTTGCGTTTTGAACTGGCAGGCTATGACAATCTGGACGGTAGCACTCCGCCGCGCAGCTTCAAATTTCAGAACGACACCACCAACGGACAAACCGCTCAAATCGTGATCGATTACGGCAATGGCGACATCGTTCGTCAACGCGTTGCCACCAACGTCGAACGTGTCGCAGGACAGATTGTTGGCGTCAAACTCGGCAAGGTTTTAACCGACATCCTCAAACTGCCGTACACCACCGCCACCGATACCGTGACTGGTCTGAAAGTGATTAACGGTGTCAAAGACGCCACATTGGGCGCAACCGTCAGCAGCAAGACCGCAAGCGACCCCAAATCGCTCTGGGTGGTTGTCGGCTCGAGCGGCTTGAGCATGACAGGCGCAAACGCGGACGAGATTTTGATTAAATCTGGCAGCGAAGTGCGTTTGATTCTGGCAAGGGACAACGAAGGTGACGGTTTGCTTGAGAGTGAAGAATACTTTTATGAAACCTCGGATTCCACTGCCGACAGCGACGGCGACGGCTTAAACGATTTTGCCGAGGTTCGCACGGGATGGACGGTTTCGGTGATCGGAAAACCTGCGCTGAAAGTCTTCGCCAATCCCAAAGCTACTGACAGCGACGCGGATGGTTTCACAGACAGCCAAGAAAAAACCGCAGGTACAAATCCATTAAACCCAGATACCGATGGTGACGGCACACAAGATTCACTCGACACCGAACCTTTAAACCCTGCCAGTGCGCCCGTAATTAGCAACTTCAGTGTCATCATCTCAGTTGGCAAAACCGTAAGCCTGACCGCCACCGTAGCCAACACCAACCTGAAAAACACCGTCATCAACTGGGGCGATGCAACAACGGACACCCTGACTGGCGCGGCTGCCAAAACCGTCAATATTCAACACACTTACGCCAGCAGTGGCGTGTTCACCATCGTTCTGACCGCTTCAGACTCGAGCGCACCCGTGGCAAAAACCGCCTCTCAAAGTGCCACGCTGGACATCAAAGACATCACCAGCAACATGCTGGCGTGGTACAAATTCAACGGTCCGTTAAGCGGTTCGGGTTCGACCACCATTTCAGGCAGTGGCGGCGCAATCACAGACTCAAGCGGCAATGGCAAGAACGCCACCGCCAACGGTTCGGGTTGTGTGTTGACCGACGCTGGAAAATTCGATTTGGTCAACACTGCATTCCGTTTTAACTTTAATTCTGGCGGTTTGGGTTGCGGTACAGATGCGCATGGCAGCGTGACTGCACCCAACCTTGGTTTCACTCAGAATTTTACTTTTAGCGCCTGGATCAAACCGCAAGGCAGCCTTGGCGGAAATTGGATTATGGGACAAGCTGACAGCAACGGCAGCAACCCTTGGGTCAGAATGCGCATTGGTTCGATCACCGACCCGAACAACAGCAGCATTACTTACGGCACTGACAGTAGCGTTTCGATCATCCTGCCCGTGGCTGGCGGTATTGTCGTGCTCAGTGACCCCAGTGCTGTACCACTCGATGCGTGGAATCATTTCGCCACCACCGTTTCACTCTCGAGCGGTACAACCACAATCAAACTCTACCGGAATGGAACTGAAGTCGCCAGCAAAACCGTGGCTTCAACCACCATGACCAACCCCTCCAGCACTGATCCGTTCTTGATTGGTAGCGGCGATCAAGGCGGAGGCAATGGCGGTAACAGTTTATTTAAAGGCTTGATTGACAACGTTCGGGTCTATGGTCGGGCGTTGACGGTCAGTGAAGTGAATGCTGTTAAAGACGCACCAGAAAATTAAATAATTGCTCTGTCCACCCTCATCCCCGACCCTTCTCCCGCTTGCGGGAGAAGGGAGTTTCATTGCTCTACACGTGTGGCTCGAGGTTCTTGCTTCCAGAGGGAAGAGAAGCGACCATGCTTGATAGGTGCATTTTATGGTCAGCATGCAGCATGACTGGGAAAAAATCTGTTGTAGGGTGCTGCCTGCTGCGCCCTCAATGACGGCGAATCCTTGAGGTTGTGGGTAACGTGTTGTCTCGAGCTTGTGAATTTTTTCAATCCTTAACCCACAGGCTCGAGCGCCATTGGGTACGAACCGAGCACTTTGACAAAACTGGCTTTTTGCAGCACACCCACCAAGGCTTGGGCAATACGGGTTTCTCGAGCGTCACCTTCAATGTCAATGTAAATCAGGTAACTCCAGGCGCGGTCGCGGCGCGGTCTGGATTCGATTTTGGTCAGGTTCAAACCCTTTAATTGGTTGAGCGTCTCGAGCAAAAAACCTGGGGTGTGACGCACGGCAAAGACCAGACTGGTTTTGTATGGCACGTCTTGCGGTTCGATTTCATGCCTGGACAGCACCAGAAAACGCGTGTAGTTAAAGTCTTCATCTTCGATGCCTGCCGCCAGCACACTCAGACCGTAAAGTTCGCCAGCGCGTTTGCTGGCAATCACGGCTTCGTCGGTTGCGCCG
>JANMUC010000682.1:0-1536 GCA_031391225.1 Deinococcales bacterium | reverse complement strand
GCACTGAGGGTTGGTGCAGGCTAGAGTATCCAGTGGGGGACGGTTTTCTTTTTTCACAGCGCAAGATTCGCGTTAAAGAACGTCCCTCATTGTGTTTTTGATTACTCACTTCTGGGGTCAGTATCATGCAAGCCTACGACCGAATCTGGAAATGGGGTTGCAAACCATTTATCTACACAGAACACCCCAAGCTTTAGTCGATTGGAAAAACGCGCCGCGTCTCGAGCCATGGTGTGACGATATTGGCTTGCTTGGTGATTTAAAGTTTTCGGGGAATATCACCAACCCCGAGCGAATCTTGTTAACGGGTGCGACAGGTTTTGTAGGCGTGTACGTTTTACGTGAACTTTTAGAACAAACCAAAGCCAAGATCATTTGCTTGGTTCGCGCTGAAACCACCTTAGAAGCTCGAGCAAGGCTGAAACAAAACGCGTTTCAGTACAATCTCGAGCTTGATTTTTCAAGAATTGAACTTGTCCTCGGTTCACTCGAACAGCTTCCAGAATTTGATGATATCGACACTGTTTTTCATGTTGCCGCCAGCACCGATTTGCGCCTCGATTATTCGGCAGCTCGAGCAACAAACGTTCTTGGCACGGTTAAGATTCTAAAACTTGGGCTTCCGACGCATTTGATCTCGAGCGTTAGCGTCTTTAACGATCAAAATCGTATTTCTTGCACCGAGGACCTCGAGTCGGAACTCGTGCCAGGATTTGGTTACGCCCAAACAAAATGGGTTTCGGATGTCCTCGCTCAACGTGCTCGAGCCAGCGGTTTGCAAGTTTGGGTGTATCGCATCGGACGGGTTTGGGGCGATACGTTTGGCGGTGCGACACCAAGTAGCGACGCGCTTTGGCAAACTTTAAAGAATCAAGCCGACTCGGGTTTGGCTCGACCTTCAAAACAAAATTTTGATGTCATGCCAGTCGATTGGATGGCTCGAGCCTTGGTCAAACTTGCTTTTGCAATCAATCCTCAAAACGTGGTGTTGAGGCATCCAAAACCGATCTCGAGACATGAGTTCAATGATAAACAAGGCTTTGAAGTTAACATTGCCGGAATTCAACTCGAGCCTTTTCCTGCAAATCGTCGCTTGCTCGAGTTGTACATGCCTAAAATGGTGAATTCTTCACTTGAAACCATTTTGCAGGTCGAAGTTTGATTGTCGTCATACCAAATTGCGGGGAACAGTCATGCTTTATCGACTGTTCCCCCGACCAACGGGAGTGGCAAAAACACGGCGTAAACGGGGTTAACGAAGTTATAGAGCGAAGCGGCATAACGAAGTGTTCCCGTTTATTCCGTATCAAATGGCGTAGAATGGCGCTATCGGTTCACGGGAGGCTACATGCGTCTATACTGGATTTTATTTGTTTTGGTGTTGATCGCCGTTCTGGTTTTTTCGTTTGTGAACGCCACTACGCTAATGCGCAGCACCCAAGTCGTGATTCCGTTCATGGGTTCGCAAGTCCTGCCAATGCGCTTGTTTGGCTTGCTGTCCTTGGTTGGTTTGGCAGGCATTTACAGCCTCTTTTG
>JANMUC010000681.1:0-1736 GCA_031391225.1 Deinococcales bacterium | reverse complement strand
TCCACCCGCACGGCGTGGTTGTCCAGCCCCAGCGCGTGCGCCACCCAGTGCTGTACCTCACCGGGATGTTGTCCAAAAAGTGCGAATTCGATTCCAAGTTTGAAAAAGTCATGTTCTGCCGCCATCGGCTCGAGTGCCAGCGCGAACACCAACACGAGCGGCTCAACCTTGGGTGGCATTTTTGGCAACACCAGTCCCAACACCAATTCCAACACTGGTCTGGGCTGGCCCGTGCAAGTTGCCCCTGGTCAAGTTTGGTCGGTCAACGTCAAAAATCTGGCGTTCCAACTTAAGCTCGAGCGCGTCAACAACGGCATCACGATTGGTACGGCAACGGCGAGCAACGTCGAACTGGCTGGCGGTTTTGTAACTCAGGGCGATAACCTCAATTTGATTCTGACCGACGGTACCTCAACGATTCTTTGCACGTTTGGTCGCTCGAGTGTTCAAGGGCAAACCTTGAATGGTCAAGCCACCTTTACCGAAAAACCGAACGCCGCAGAACAAAGTTGGGGCGCGTGCAGTGCGACCCTCGGAGCGAAAGCCAGCGCTGCTGCCGATCCGTTGAATCTAAAGCCTAACAACGTTCTCGAGGCGCAAGTTTCGATGTTGCAGCACTTCTCGAATTGGTAACCAAAAGTCAGTTTGAACCCCGCCGAACGTTGGCGGGGTTTTTTGATGCCCAAACCAAACTCGAGATAGACTGTTTTTAAGGAGAACAACATGCCTCGAGAAACTTTTGCCAGTTCCAATGCCCCAGCCGCCATCGGACCGTATTCGCAAGGGGTCAAAACCATTCACGGACTTGTGTTTCTGTCCGGTCAAACCCCAATAGACCCCGCCACTGGCGAGTTGGTTGCGGGTGGAGTGACTGAGCAAACCCAGCAGGTTTTTAAGAACATTGCCGCCGTGCTCGAGGCGGCAGGAAAAACTTTTGATGATGTTGCCAAGTGTAATGTTTACCTTGCCGACATGGCGGATTTTGCCGCCATGAACGCCGTTTACGGCAGTATTTTTACTGCGCCTTTCCCAGCCCGAACGACCGTAGCCGTGCGCGAATTGCCCAAGAAATGCTTGGTCGAAATCGAGTGCATCGCGCAGTAAAACAAGTTCAAATTGAAGCTCGAGGGTTTAGAATCTCGAGCTCTTTTCATGCCTCGAGTTGTCATACTTTTGATTTCGATGTATGATTTTTTTATGAACCTCAAAGGCAGTCTGCCAACCCTAATTCTCGAGGTGCTGTCCCACGGACCCAGCCACGGTTACGAAATTGCCAGTGGCATCAAGCGCCGAAGTGCTGGCGTGCTGGATTTTAAAGAAGGCACGCTTTACCCAGCGCTGCACACGTTAGAACGTGACGGAATGCTGACCAGCGAAACCGACATCGAAAATGGACGCACCCGACGGTATTACAAACTGACCGAAAAAGGCAGCAAAACCCTGCAAAAATCCACCCTCGAGTGGCAACGCATGTCAGGCGCAATTTCAGGGATTTTGGGCGGTACTGTATGAACCTCGAGACTTGGCTTGCCACCACTACCGAAAACCTTGCCCCAAAAGTCGTATAAAAAGTGAGTGACCCAGTGTTAATTGAAGGTCGTAGGCTTGCATGATACTGACCCCAGAAGTGAGTAATCAAAAACACAATGAGGGACGTTCTTTAACGCGAATCTTGCGCTGTGAAAAAAGAAAACCGTCCCCCACTGGATACTCTAGCCTGCACCAACCCTCAGTGC
>JANMUC010000670.1:0-1283 GCA_031391225.1 Deinococcales bacterium | reverse complement strand
GACAAGGACGTACTCGAGGCAGGCGACACGGCAACCTTCACCATTACCCTCAGCAACAGCGGTGAATCGGCTGCCAAAGGCGTGCGTTTAACCGACGTGCTGCCCGCTGGTTTGCTCGGAACAAACCTTGATGAAACTTTTGACCTCATCGCAGGCGCAACCAAGACGTTCACGCTTGCCACCACCGCCAGCGGTTCTGCTCGAGGGACGATCACCAACACTGCGCAAGTGGTTTGGAACGCTCAAACCTTGAAAGCCCCAGCCAGCGTCTCCGTGCTCGAGCCAGCCCAAATCAAACTGACCAAAACGGTTGACAAAGATGTGATTGAAATTGGTGAAATTGCGACTTTCACGATCACCGTGCAAAATACGGGAAGTTCAGTCGCCACAGGCGTCCGCTTGACCGATGTTCTGCCGGTTGGTCTGAACGGAAATAACATTGACCAGACTTTCGATCTGAAATCAGGAGAAATCAAAACCTTTACGCTGACAACCGCCGCCAATGGTGATGCTCGAGGCATGATCACCAACACCGCGCAAGTGGTTTGGAACGCTCAAACCTTGAAAGCCCCAGCCAGCGTGCGCGTGCTCGAGCCAGCCCAAATCAAACTGACCAAGATTGTCGATAAAGATGTGGTTGAAGCGGGGGATAAAGTCAACTTCACCATTGCCGTGACCAACACGGGCGCTTCATTGGCACAAGGTCTGCGCTTGACCGACGTGTTCCCTGCGGGTCTGATCGGTCAAGGATTGTTGGAAAGCTTTGACCTCAAGCCAAACGAAACCAAAACCTTCACTGTTCCCGCCACCGTTGCCAATGATGCAAAAGGTGTGATTACCAACACCGCCAAAGTCACTTGGAATGGACAGGAATTCACCGCACCAGCCAGCGTTCGGGTGCTCGAGCCTGGACAATTGAAACTGACCAAAACCGTCGATAAGGACGTGGTGCAATCGGGCGACAAGGTCAATTTCAGCTTGACTGTGACCAACACGGGCAGCAGCACCGCTCGAGGCATCGAACTGGTAGACGTGTTGCCAGTCGGTTTAAACGGTCAGAACCTCAATCAGACGTTTGACTTGAAAGCAGGGGAGAGCAAGACCTTCACCGTTCCTGTCACCATTGCGGACAATGCCAGCGGTTCAATCACCAACACCGCCAACCTGAATTGGAACGGCGGGCAACAACAAGCCAGTGCCAGCATTCGAGTGCTCGAGCCTGCAAGCCTTAAACTGACCAAAACCGCAGACCGCAGCAGCGCCCAACCGGGCGAGAAGGTCAA
>JANMUC010000669.1:0-3303 GCA_031391225.1 Deinococcales bacterium | reverse complement strand
TTGATCTCGCCGTTATGACCGAGCAAACTGAATGGTTGCACTTGCTCGAAAGTGCTCATGGTGTTGGTGCTGTAACGGTTGTGACCAATCGTCGCCACGCTCTCGAAATCAGGGCGGCGCAACTCTGGGTAATAACGGTCCAAAATATCCGCCGCACCGCGCACCTTGTAAACCACGGTGTGCGTGCTTTGCGAAACCACATGAACAGGCGTGGCTTTCTCGAGTTCGAGCGCGAGTTTGAAAAGATTGGCGGCACGTTCGGCATCGCTAGCACCTGTCACGATTCCAGCCACCTGATAAAAGACGGGTTCGGTCAACGCCGCCACAGGACCCAGCACATTGCCATGGGTTTGCCCACGGTGCTCGAGCATGACCCGCACGCCAAATTTGCCACCTTGGGCGCGAACGTGGTCGAGCACATCGCGGGGGCTGATCGAAACGGGAATAAAATAATGCGCCACAAAAAAACCCGCATCATCGACGTTGGCAACATCCAAACCAGCATCACTAAACCAGGCTTTCCAGAGCTTTCGCGGAATGTCGGTCATGATGCCGCAACCGTCGCCCTCGCCGCGCACTTCGCCGCTGCGGTGCGCCATTTGGGTCAGTGCCTCGAGCGCCCGTTTAACGTTGCCGTGGGTTGGGATGCCCGTTTTGCGAATCGTGCCAATCACGCCGCAAGCATCGTGTCCAATCGGTTCGTTTAAAGCATTGGGGATGGTTTGTTGCAACCGCGCCCGTTCGGCTTTGCGGTAAAGAGTCTCGTTCTTAGGGCGCTTGCGTTCGAGTTGTGACATATTCATCCCTTCGTGCAGCAAGAATTGTTTGTCTAGCGACAATTTGTGAAAAAGATCGCCTCGAGCGAGATGCTCCTGAGACGATGCCTTGATGCAAAACCATACACAATTTTGGTATACCAAGTCAATCACGACAAATCTTGTCAACTAAGCAAACTTCGAGCAGAACATCATAAAATTGCTTGTGAAAAATAAAGCAAGTACTTTAGACTCGAGAATCTGGTTGATGTATACAATCACAACAGCATAGAAAAACAACGCTCGAGACACAAAAACACCAGCGAATAAAACCAAAACTTGAAATTCTATGCAATTTAAGAACTCGAGAATCCCAACGACACCAGCGCCCGCGAAAACTTCCCCATGATACTCGGCTCGAGTTTCGCCATACGCTTCAAGGCAATCACCACAGGCGCAATGCTCTCCTGGGTTACAGAATCGAGAAGTTCCAACTCAAGTTCTGTAAATTCCTCTGCAACACTGCCATCGCCCCGCAAGACCTTCACTTGGTCAAGTACCAACTCACCCACACGCTCGAGATCAAAAACCCGCCTTACCGTCTCGAGCGTGAGTAACGGCATTAACTTCTCGAGTTTCGTCACGCTGGCAATTCGCGCCAAGATTTCAGGATCACGCAAATCCAGAATTGAGGTCGCCCCACTGACCCGCTCCTCGAGTTCCTCACGGGTCGCAAAACCATCAGAGGTTTGACTCGCACCCTTCAAGGTAAATACTGCGTCATCACCCTCGAGTTTCCGAAGACGCAACGTCCACGACAACGCCCGAAGTTTCGCATCGGGTGTATCAAAATACGTGTTTGTTTGCCGCTCGAGATGCGAAAATTTCAGGGCATGACCCGCAATGCTGGTCACGTTTGAAAGATCAGGAAGATCACCGGTTAGTTTTAATTCTCGCTCGAGGGGCATGAAGGTAGTTTAACGGGTTGACAACCATTTGCTGGCTTCTCGAGGGTGCTTAAAATGCAATCGTTGAATATCAGGAAATTCGGCAAGATAACCAGGGTATTTCGCATGTTTCAACTTATGCGAACGCAACGCATGACGCACGCCAGACCAAACAACTTTCCACGTCATACGGTTGCCCGACCAAGTGGGTTTTTGCGTGAACCACAAACCAAAATTACGTGTAAAAACCTGAAACAAAATACGCCAAAGCGGATACTCGAGCCAAACAATCGTATCTGCGCGTTGCCAAACAATGCCGCGCCAATCCTCAAAATTACCATCCATGACCCAAGCCTCTTTTTGGGTGGCAGCATCCACAAGTTCAATCACCGTATCAATTTCAGCCAATTGCCAATTTGGTTTCCAATAAAACGGGTCTGTCGGTGTAAATGGCAAACCCGTTTTGTCAGAAATTTGGGCGGCAAAGGTAGATTTACCCGCCCCTGAACAACCAATCACCAGAATCCTTTTCAAAACGCCTCCAGCAAACGAACAATCGTATTTCTATTTCTTACGACGATAAGGCTTCAAACGCTTCATGGTTTTCTTGGAATACACCTGATCTCGAGATTCGATCAACAGCACATTCATTTCGCGCCCTTCAACAGCAAAAATGGCACAAAAAGGTGGGATTTTTAAACGACACAAACGATAGCCTTCAAGCCATTCGATGCTGCCAACACCTGTTTGCGCGACACGTTCCAAAAGCTCGACAACTCGAGTTGCTTCAAGTTCTGACATGTCAGCTAAATTTTGAATTGCAAAATGGGAGATAACCAGAGTGTACGGTGCAAACTCTGGCTTAACCACGCAATTTTCGCAGTTCTGAGGCGCGTTTTAAAGCTTCAGTGGTTGAAAATGTTTGCGAAAATCCAGATTTTTTCTCGGCAAGAAACGCATCCGCCCGTTGACGCTCGAGCTTCGTGGGTTTCACAGTCTTCGCAAGACGCATTTTGGTTTCAAGTGGATGCTCTGGTACAGCTTCTTCGAGAATCACCTCAAGTGCTTTCAGACGGGTTCTGATGCCACGTGTGACACGAACGCGGTCTATTGCCGCCAAAACCTTGTCCGAGACATTGAGCATTGTCATGCGAACAGTATAAGTAAAACTCGAGAAACCGCAAATGACAACCGAAGAAATTGGCTAGGCTCGAGAGGAATGAAATAGTTTAACCTTCAGGCTAGAATGGGTCATGCTCCAAATAATGCACCTAAAAAATGTTGGACCTACGCCAGAAATGTATCTTCATTTTGGCTTGAGATTAAACATTATTACGGGTGATAACGGTTTAGGGAAAAGTTTTATATTAGATGTGGTTTGGTGGGCGCTGACAGGCACACTAGATTCAGTTCGTCCCTTACCAGATGTGAATAAAACACCTGAAATCGTGTGGAAAAGTTGGCATTCATCTGACGAAAATTATCTGAGAACTTGCAGTTTGGGATAAAGCACGTCTAGCACAACACTCTGCTTTCCTCAATCAAGGCTTCCAACCGATGAACCTCAGCCCTCAACGCACCCAATCGCACTTCAGGCATGA
>JANMUC010000610.1:0-23747 GCA_031391225.1 Deinococcales bacterium | reverse complement strand
CCCGAATGGCTTGCTCGAGGTCGGCGGGGGTGGTGCCAGGTTTGACTCCAGCAATCAACTCTGCCCCAGGTACGGTGTCCAGGACATGCCAAGCTTCAGTTTTGCCATAATGACCTTTTCCCTCGAGTTGAAGGGCTTGTTCATCATTTGGATGCACCTGAACTGAGAGCCAATCGGCACAGTCTAATATTTTGATCAGCAACGGAAACCGTGTTCCAGTGCATTCTAGGGATCGAGTGCCGAGAAGTCCCGCGCCGAGTTCTCGGCTGACCTCTTCGAGGGTTTTTCCGGCAAACGGACCAGATTTGATTTTGTTGCGTTCGAACACCAGCCAAGCTTCGCCGTATGGTTTCTCGAGGTTGGGTTTTAGTTGTTGTCCGCCCCAGACGCGGTGGTGGTATTCGGGGACGACTTGTAAGAGTTCAGGCATGATTTATCCTTTTGCGGTGTAATGAACTGTGTTTCTATCTGAATAAGTCTAACCTGTATTTCGTAACCCTGCCGCGATACCTTGAATACTGAGTAACAACGCCCGCTCGAGATTGGCGCGGTCGGGGTGATCGCTGGGCAGGGCGCGGTAACGCTTAAGAAGTTCAACTTGCACGTGATGAACTGGGTCAACGTAAGGGTTGCGCAACTCGATACTGCGTCTTAAACGCAATTCGCGCTCGAGAATGTCTGTGCCGATGGCATTTTTCACGAGTTGCACGGTGCGTTCAAACTCGAGTTTGATGTTTTCAAAGGTCTTATTATCCTTGCCCAAGCTCGAGTACCGCGCAAAAATGCCCATGTCGGTTTTGGCAAGGCTCATTTGGGCGTTGTCCAGCAGGCTGCGAAAAAATCCCCATTCACGGTACATTTCACTTGCCAGCCCTGGTTGAATGGTTTCGATGGTTGCCAATCCTGCGCCCAAACCGTACCAGCCAGGAATGTTGGCTCGAGTTTGTGTCCATGCCATGACCCACGGAATGGCGCGTAAATTCTCGAGCGTGGCTTTGCCGGGGCGACGAACGGGGCGTGAGGCGATTTTTAAGCCTGCGATTTCGTTGATCGGCGTGGCAGCCTCAAAAAATGCCAAGAAATCTTTTGAAGTCACGAGGCTCGAGTACGCTTCGCTCGAGGCATTGGCGGCGCTCTGAAGCGCTGTACGGTAATGTTCTGGGTAATGCTTTTGTTCCTCTGAAGCTTTGAGTAGCAACGCGTGAAGCAGTTGCTCGAGGTTGCGTTTGGCAATGGCGGGGTTGGCGTAGCGCTCGCTCAGTGCCTCGCCTTGCTCGGTAATCCTCAAGCCGCGCCCGATGGTGCCTTCGGGTTGCGCCAGAATGCCTCTGGCGGCAGGACCGCCGCCGCGCCCGATGCTGGTGCCGCGCCCGTGAAAGAAGGTGTGCTCCACGCCAGCGCTCTCGAGGACTTTGGTCAGTTCCTCTTGGGCGCGGTACAACGCCCAATTTGCCGCCAAAAAACCCGCTTCTTTATTGGAGTCTGAATACCCAAGCATGATTTCTTGCACTCGAGTTCCCAGTTTTGTGCGGTAGACCTTGCTCGCCATCAGTTGGGTCACGATCTGTGGGGCGTTCTCGAGGTCGTCTGGCGTTTCAAAAAGTGGGGAAACATCGACGTTTTGAAGTCCCGCCTCACGTGCCAGGATCAGCACCTCGAGAATGTCAGAAACACTCTCAGCATGGGAAATCACATAACGCCCAAACGCTTGATTGCCATTTTCGCGCATCGCGTCACGTACCACTTCAATTGGCTCGAGCGCCAGTGCGATATTGGGTGATCGAACCGCGCCAACCGGCAGCAAGGGTCGATCTGAAGACAATTCTCGCTCGAGCAATGCCACTCGTGCGGATTCGTCAAGGCTCGAGTAAGCCGTGTGAGCACCACCCACCGCCAGCAACTCTTGCACAGCATTCTCGAGATTTCCAGAGAATTCACGAATGTCCAAGCTGACCAAATGTGTGCCGAATGTCTTGGCTCGAGCCAGCACTGGACGGGCAAAAGCCCGTGCCGTGCGGTTTAAACCGGTGGCTTCAAGCGAATTCACCACGCGCTCGAGGACAGGTACGGCTTTGGGCTTTGGATGTTGCCCGAGGCTGTCATGGAGTGTCTCAATTTCGCTGCGCCAAGGTTCGTCATTGACGCTCAGA
The DNA here is from genome assembly GCA_031391225.1 of Deinococcales bacterium. Classification (GTDB taxonomy): domain Bacteria; phylum Deinococcota; class Deinococci; order Deinococcales; family JAAFIG01; genus JANXTZ01. Next base: position 21,597 of record JANMUC010000610.1, on the reverse strand, counting down.
TCGCGCCCGATGGTGACCCGAGCGCGGTGTCCCGAAGCCTGGGCAAACAGGGTTTTTAACCCAGTTTTTAAATCCTCGGTGGCTCGAGTGGCATGGTATGCAAGGGTTTCGCGCGTGACTTGCGGGGTGACGTTTGGATTGCCGTCACGATCACCGCCAATCCAGGAATACAGCTTGAACGGCAAACTCAAATTGTTGCGTTTGCCCAAGACACCGATCCCAAATTCGGCTTCGAGCGCTTCACGCAGATCGAACTCGAGCGCAGGCAGGGCGCTGGCAATATTGCCCAGGTACGCCAAACCGCCCTGCACCTCGTCGCGCACGGTAGGGTTTCGGGAGTGCAATTCCAGTGTGCTCCAGAGTGCTTCGACCCGCGCCGAAATCCGGTCGAGCACCACCTCGCGCAAATCTTCACGCTCGAGGTCAACCAAATCAGTGCTGATCGCGTCCAAATGCGCACGGACTGTTCGGCGACGCATTTCGGTTGGATGCGCGGTAAACGTCAAACCAAGCTCGAGTTTGGCGATCAAGTCTAAAATTTCTTTGGCTGCCAAGCCCCTGGTTTTGAGTTGACGCACCGTGTCGCGCAAACTTTGCTTGCGCGGTTCGTTGCTGCGCGAATCAATCCCAGGCTCGAACAGACCGTGCCGCCGTACGCGGTGGCGTTCCTCTGCCAAGTTGACCAACCAAAAATAATGCGAGAACGCCCGCACCAGATTCTCGGCATCGAACAAACCCAAATTCGAGATCAAACCCTCGAGCTTGACCACCAATTCCGTGTTTTCAGGTTCGTGTCGAATGCGTTTGGTCAATTCGCGCACTTCTTCCTCGAGTTGATAAAAGCGTATTCCGACTTGTTCGCGTAAAATTGCGCCCAGCACATGTCCGAGTGCGTCAACATCACGGGCGAGTGGGTCACGGGTTTCATTTTGCATTGTTCACCTCTTGAAAAATTTCACCCTCGAGTTTGCCAATATCACTGCCCTCGAGAAAACTGTAACGCGCCATGCGGGTCACAACATTGTCTGTTAAATCGAATTCGACGGCATTGAAAATACACTTTCCTTGGGCAACCTCGTTTTTTTGTGGTAATCCCGTCCTGAACTTGTAAATCGCAGCTTCCAAACCCATGCCGATGCTCGAGTCTTGGGGTCCGGTCATGCCAGAATCGGTTTGAAAAGCCGTGCCAGTCGCTAAAAACCTTGTGTCCGCCGTTGGCACGTGTGTGTGCGTCCCGATCAGCGCCGCGATACGACCATCAAAATGCCAAGCAAAACACGCTTTTTCCGAAGTTGCCTCCGCATGAAAGTCCACGAAGACCGCCCCCAGATTGTCTTGCTCGAGAATTTCCTCGAGTGCGGCAAATGGGTCATCCATCGGGTTCATGTAAATCCGACCCAAAAAATTGGTGACCGTAATTCGTTCACCATTAATGTCAAAACTCGCGGCTCCGCGACCGGGTGCACCGCTGGGATAATTTTGGGGGCGCACGATTCTGGGGTCATCGATCAAACTCAAAACCTCGCGGTTGTCCCAAGCATGGTTGCCGAGCGTCACGCAATCGACGCCCGCTTTTGTGATGCTGGCGAACGAATCCTTGTTCAGTCCAAAGCCGCCAGCCGCGTTCTCGCTGTTGGCGATCACAAAATCGTACTTGCTTTTGATTGTCGGCAAATGGCTCGAGACGAGGCTGCGCCCGGGTTTGCCGAAAATATCACCAATGAACAAAACCTTCACTTGTACAGAATAACAGGAAGCTCGAGCGACACGATTCCCGAACGTTTGTTCAGTTGAAATTTACATGACTCGAGGGTTGCACAAGCTCAAGGTTTCACGGTAAACAATGCTGTCATTCCAGCCGTAATGTGATCGGTAACGTGACAGTGGTACATCCACGTTCCTGGTGCTCGAGCGATCATGTCGGCGGTCTTTTGGCTGCCAGGCAAAAGCTCAATCACATCGGTTCGCACTCCGCCGCTGGCGAGCACCGTGTTGCCGTGCCAGTGGGCGGTGTGCAGGTCAATCGAACTACCAGCATCCAGCAAATACCAGCGAATTCGATCACCAACGCGGGCGTTTAGACTTGGCAGATTACCGTAAACAAAACCGTTGATGGCGAATTGCAATTGATTGTCGCTATCGCCGTTGTGACGCTTGTCATTGATCTCTTTGTAACGGCTTTGATCTTCGTCAAAAATTTGATACAAACCAAAGAATTCGTGGTCAACATTTTTCGGCGTGCCGTCGGGGTTGGCAGCCCCCGCCTTGGTGACCACAATCGGTCCGATCAAGCCTGTAAAAATGTCTTTGACCTCGTTTTCGTGCGAGTGGTACATGAAGACAATGCTGTCGGGGTCGCCTGGACCTGGGGCACTTTGGTCATCGGCGGCAAATTCGTAAACGTATTGCTCGCCTGGTTTAACATGGTCGTCCATCGAATCGTGGGTCATTCCATCGGCGGTTGGTGCGCCTTCGTCCAATTTGCCGTATTTCAAGCCGTGAACGTGCAAGGTCAAGTCAAATTGATCGTCTTTGGGCGTCAAGTTTTTTAAGACCACCCGAATCGTGTCGCCGACCTCCACGTAAATCGGTGGACCAAGGATTCCCATGTGCTTGATCCGAGCCGCATATGCGGCATCGACACTGCTGCGGGCGGTACTGAACGTCTCATCGGTGTACTCGAGGTAGCGTGCTTTGGTAAAGGTCAGAGCCTCTTTACTTTGGTTCAAGGCTTTTCCAGTGATCAGGTTTTTGCCGCTCGGGGCGTAATTCCAATCGGTTTTGACCACCCCAATGTAATAGGTGCGAATTTGACCCGCTTTGGCAGGAGTAAAAATAGAAGTGCCGAGCAGCCCGAAACTCGAGACGATCACCAGCAGGACGATGGCGGGCAGGTTGAACAAAATTTTCATATTTTTGTTTGATCTCCGAGTACACGATTTACCAGCGAGAGGGTTCTACTCTTTAATCTACCTTGATTCTCGAGCAACCGCGTTGTCAACGGTCACATCGGGCAGGATTTACCTGACAATCAACACGCTCGAGATTTGTGCAATCACGCGTTTGGACTTGGCTTGCACCGTTAGTACCACGCGTCCAGCCCAGGTGTTGGGAACAGTAAATTCGTTGCTGAACTGATACGGAAACAAACGATCCACAATCAATTCGAGCTGCAAATTACTGGCGCTCAGGTTCGCCTGTTCTAGTCGAAACAAACAACGCAAATTTACCTTAACCTTGTCGCCAGGTTTTGCCACCACCGGCTCGAGTTGGACGCTGCACAATGGCACGCTGGCATCAATGGGGATGTTGATTTCACGTTCGACCATTTGCGCCCCTCGAGTGACGCGCACGATCACGGTATACAACGCGGGAATGCTCGAGGTTGCAAAGGTTGGAATCAATATTTTGGTCACGAAATTTTCAGGACCCGCCGTCTCGAGGTTTTGTTGCGTGCCGTTTGGGTAAACCAGAGTCACCGTGTCGGCGTCACCGTCAATGCTGACCCGCAAGTTTGGTTCAGCCCCTGGCGGTAGCGGGTCGTTCGTCTCGAGTTCGATGCGTGGACTGAGATTGGTTGAGGTGTTCTCAACTTCTGGAAGTCTGAGGTTGAGATTGATTTGGCTCTCGATTCCTGCCCGAAGTTCCAGCGTGTCACGTTCCAAAACCGCAATAACGCCCGCAGGCTGAGCAATAATGCGCAACCTGTATTTCCCAGGCAGTAAACCTCGAGCCAGCCCCATTCCAGCCGTGTCGCTCGAGATGATGGCTTGACTGGTGGTTGACGCGGTTTCGCTCTCGAGCAAAACGCTAATGCCCTGCAAGCTTGGCGCGTCTTGCAGGCTGTTGTCCTGCGCCTGAAACGATACTTGCAAGCGCAAACTGGCGGCGGGCAGAATTGCCAAGTTCAACTTGAGCCGACTTCCCGCCTGAAGCTCGAGTTTTTTGCTGAAAGATACAATGCTTGGCGCGTCAGGACTTTGGTTTTCGTTCGATTGAAACACCAAATTGAGATTGGCTTTTTCATTGGGCAGTGACACCCGAATGTTGTAACGCCCGTCTTGATCTGTGCGGCTCTCGAATTCGCCAATTGAGACGCTAAAACCAACCAGTGCGGGTTCGGCATCGTCGGTACCGTTGCCGTTCAGGTCGAGAAAAGCGCGACCTGACACCATCGCCTCGCGTCTGCCGCCCGCCAGTGCCGTGATACCTTCGGGAATGGGCAGATCAAAACGGTAAATTGCCTCGAGCGTGACTGAGCTTTGATCGCTGCTGACCGCCGCTTTGAGCCGAAAACTGAGCGAGTCCACATTGTACTCGAGCGCCAAACTGCTGCCGAACGCGGCGACACCATTCGAGTTTTGATACACGCCTTTAAGACTAGCAGTCAAATTCTCGAGCTTGAGGGCAAAACCAAAGGTGAAGCCCAATTCGCGGCTCGAAAACAACGTGCTCAAATTGATTGAAAACCCTGCGAAAAGCCGTCCAGCCAAGCTCAGTTCCAAACTTGGCACAAAGCCGTACAAGTCCAAACTGGTTCGAGCGCCGAAGTTCCAATTGGGCAGGTGTCCAAACCAGCCTGCACCCAAGACCGCCGAAGTTCCGAGAGTGCCAACCAAATCGAACTGCAAATCGCTACGGTACTGCACCGAATAATTGAATCGATCCGGCGCAGTATTGTTGGACGTTTGGCTGCGATTGTAGGCAGCTTCGGCTTTCAGCCGTCCCAAACCAAGCAATGTTTCATAAGAAAATTTGAGGTTGAGGCTCGAGGCATCGTACAAAAGTTCAGCATTCAAAGCGTTCTCGGGCGTGTTCCAACCCGCACTGAGATCGAGGCTGATTCCTTGCGGACTCCACAAAATCCTAGTGAAAATCGCAGGATTTTGCCTCGAGACAAACGAAAGGCTAAGTCCTGTTCCTGCGCTGCTAAAACTCGAGCCGAGCATTAAGGCGCTGGAACTCGAGAAACGGAATCCCAGTCCAAGATTTGTTCCCGAAGAAGCGAACGAGCCACCAAAAATCAAGCCAGCATCAAACGGCGCAATGATTGCCCCCAAGCCCCAGCCTTCCGTCCGAAAACCGGTGTCTAGAAAATCGTCGTTCAATGCCCCCAGTTTTAAATTCCAACCGCGCCAGTTTCGAGCAAACCCCGCCACACCCGTCAAACCGCTAAACTCGAGGTTGGCTGTGGCAGAAACTTGCGACGAATTGGCATTGGAGATTGAGGCTTGCAATTGCAAGTCGAGGTAATCTGAGAGCAAACCCGTCAGGTTCAAGCCAGCGGTCATCGGTGAAAAACCGTTGACGCTGAGTTGCCCGCGCAGCCCAAACGGTGCGGCAGGAGCGTCCGCCCCCGGCTTTAAACGCATCAGAAAAGAGGCACTGACCCCGCTAACGGCACGCGCTTGAATCACTAAATAACCAGCCAAGAAGACGTTCAAATCGGCGTTGTAAAGCTTGGATGCGTTCGGAGCTAGCGTCACCGCCTCAAAACTGTTCGGTGCGACCTTGTTGGGCATTGCCAGCGTCAATGACACGCCAACCGTCTCAATCGTGTTGCCCAAATTGAGCACCACAAATCCCAAACGCCCGCCACTGGACACCTCCGAAGCGATCAGTTTTAATCCTCGAGATTCCCGAATGTCCAAAGTCACATCGGTTCTGACCTCGAACGGATTGCGCCCGCGATCTCGAGCAATCAAGGTCAAGTTGCTGACTCCCGCCGGCGCGTCAGAATCGAGCGCCAGCGTGACGGGCATTAAAACCTCTTGTCCTGCCGCCAGCACCCGATTTTGCAGGCTCGAGAGCAGCGAAATCCACTTTGGGGCTTTGATCTCGAACTCGAGATTGACATTGTTGGTTGTCGTATTTTTGAGTGAAAACACTACAATTGCCACACCGCCAGCCTCGACGGTCTGGGATGCTGGCGGTTTAATTAACAATTGCGCCTGTGCCACGCTCGACCAGATCAGAACACTCAAAACAAAAACCAGACAAGCACAATGATTTTTCAAAACATCCGCCAGTCGTTCATTGGTTTACGGCAGTTCATTCAAAGCGAATTGGACGGCAACCGTGAATGCGCTGGCTTGCAGATCACGGCGCAAAAAGAGGCGAAAACGCAAACGAATCGGTGCACTGCCGCGATCCCACCAAATCATCGTCTCGAGTTGCGGGTTCAGTACGGTTCGGCGCACGTCTTGCACTTCAATCTCGAGTCGTGCACCGCTAGGCAGGTTGCCAATCAGACTGGCGTTCAAAACCCAAAGTTTGCTGCTCGGTAAACGCAACTCGAGCGTCGCATCGGTGTTTTGAGCGGCAGGACTGATGTTGGTTGGAACAAAATCGCGCTCGGTGTCGCTCGAGTTTAAAAATTCAAGATAATTGCCAAGCGATGCCACACCGCCAGCACTGCGAGCCGTACCAGGATGCGCCCCAGCCGAAGTTGCAGAAAAATTAAACTCGAGGTTGGTGACGCCCAACAAACTGTTCTGGGCGGTAACACTGGACAGTGAAAGAAACATCAATCCCAACACTGCCAATCTCGAAAATGCTTTTAAAATGCTTGTCATCAGCCTCGAGTTTAAACTAAAAACATTCACAATTTGAAATTCAAATCCGTGACCACACGCTTTGATCCGCCGTAATCAAGTGTCAAAACCGCCACATACGTACCGCTGCTCAGTTTGACCGAAGCTGGAAGCTCGAGTTTGACCTCACGGTAACCATTTGGCAGGACCGGGAACGCCCCAACCGGAATTTGAGCCACTTTGCTGCCCTGCGAGTCGAGCACGGTCAGGCTGCCGCCCGGGCGAAGGAGTGTATTGCCTTTGTTATCGAACAAGAACGAAAACACTTGCTTGGCGGCATCAAACTTCAGGTTTGAGGCAACACCTTTTAAAATGCCAGTTCCAACCTTGATGTAGACCACCAAACCGACCCTTCCCGCAAAATTCAGATTGACCTGTCCCTGGTTTGCCGCGTCTGGCGCACTGCGAAAAAACACCACCGTCCAATACGTGCCGTCGAGCTTGGGATTGTTCGGCACTTTGACATTGACCGTGACATCCAACGATCCTTTTTCGGGCAGTTGAAAACCACCAGGCGACACTGAAACCCATGAGGCAGCGCTACGCTCGAGACTGGCTGCCGGAAAATACACGGGCTGACCAACAGGATTGAGGCTCATGTCACTCAGCTCGCTGATGATATTCGCCGCCGACCCTTGGGTAAATACCTTGACTTTTTGACTTAAACCCGCCCCTGGCGTGGCATTCAACTCGAGCCGGACCGGCGTGATGGCAATGCTGATGCCGTCCGCATTGACGCGGTTGCTGGACAAAAGAATAAAACTTGCGACGCAAAAGAGCGTCGCAAGTTTAAATTGAAATCGTTTAAGAGTCATAAATCAATATTACGGCGAAACCAGATCGTAATTCACGACCACGTTCGAGCTGTACGAACTGCTGGTGGCGAAATCAAAAACATCGGTGATTTTCATTTCAAGCCCAAAAAACATTTGCAAAGCTTTGGTACCACTGCCCGAAGCGAGCGTCGCGCCAGCCGCCGCACTGCTGTACGCGCTGGCAATTGGGCTGCTGGTCGTGCTGCTGGGTTGCGCCGCAATTTTGACGCGGGCTGTCTCGAGTGGACTTGATAGGTTGCCGACAAACGCACCTGTGGTTTTGACTTTCAAAACCCAGTTGGTGTTGGAAACAATGTTCGCCGTTGGGACAGTCACTGCGGCGTTGCTGACATTGCTGATCGAACTTGGACCGAAAACCACGTCGCTCGAGCCACCCAGGAAGGTTTTGTAATTGTCAAGTCCAGCGCGGGTCAAAGCACCATTGACTGTTCCAGTTGCATTTGCCGAAAAATTGAAACTGACGTTTGCGGCGTTGACACTTAGGTCAAGCACTTGTGGCACGGTCACATCAAAGGTTGTGGACTGTGCGTTGGCGAAGCTGCTGCAAACGATTGCAGTCACTGCAAGAATAAAAAAACGTTTCAAACTGTCCCCCGAATACCAAGCACTTTTAAATTAGTCACCTCGAGATCAACGAAGTCACTTGATGCTTGGTTTAATGATTTGGGGTGTTCACTTGCCGGTCGCGTCACTGGCTCCCCACCTTCCCTTGACGCCCGCATTGGGACTCAGGTGGATCAATGCCTCAAATCATTGCTATTAATAAACCTGATGGGGTCTTACAAAAAACTTACAAGACTTTTGCTGCGATAATGCCAAATAGAAATTCAGTCCAAGTCAGGAAAAGTTCGACTCACATCTTGTTAGTCTCGAGAATCCTTTACAAGACGTATAACTCGAGTATTTCAGTCAAACTTTAGCTGTTTGAGAGGAGATGTTTCGTCAAGCCACCGTATTACAGCGGTTTTCATATCCGTTGACGCGCTTCTTGACCCTTAAAGCAGCACCTTCTTGATGCCAAAATGCACCTGACGGGCGGCATCGCTGACGGGCTTGGGTCGCTTCTTGACCCTTAAAGCAGCACCTGTCTTGACCATAAAATGCACCTCACGGGCATGGTCGCTGACGGGCTTGGGGCGCTTCTTGACCCTGAAAGCAGCACCTGTCTTGATCCCAAGAAGCACCTTCTTGCCGCCAAAGACAGCGCCTTCGGGCATGGTCGCTTCGGGCGGAATCGCTTCGCATCAAACATTGTGCAAGGTGCTGTAAAGTTGAATTTCAAATCAACCCAACAATGAAAAGTATTCCTCGAGTTCTTTGTAAGTAGGTTTCGCAAGTAGTCGTTTGATGGGTTGTAACCTAACCACCGATAGTGCTGAATAGCTACAAATTCATTCCTGAAGCCAAAAAATTTATATCGGAAACCAAAAACTTAATCTCGTTCCCAATCCAACTTCAGACTCGAGTTTCATTTCCCCACCCGCCAGTTTGATGCGTTCGCGCATTCCAGCCAAACCCAAATGTCCTTTGGCGGCAAGGGTCGTGAACGCATCCGCATCTGGAGTACTCGAGAATCCCGCGCCGTCATCGTTGACGCTGACCAGCACCCCTGGCGGATGCTCGAGGCTACCGATCAAATCAAACTTGACTCGAATCGCGGCGCTGGTGGCTTTGGCGTGTTTGTCCACGTTGGTTAGGGCTTCTTGCACCACCCGAAATAGTGTTAACTCGAGGTTGGGCTTTAAGCGTTGTTCGCGTCCCGAAACCTCGAGCCTGGCGCTGGTGCGCGATTGCGAGCACAACCACTCGAGCGCGGCGAGCAGACCAAGGTCGTCCAAAGTGCTGGGGCGTAAATTCCTCGAGAATCTGCGCACGCTGTCGATGGCGGTGTCCACGTCGCTGCGAATGTCGGCGGTGCGGGCTTGAGCTTCGGGTTGCGACTCGAGCATCGCGCCGAGCCGGTCGAGCCGTCTGGCAATAGCAACCAGAGTTTGGGCGGTGTCATCATGTAATTCCCTGGCGATACGGCGGCGTTCTTCTTCCTGGGCTTGGGTGAACAGTGCCAGAAAACTCCGCAATTCGTCGGTGCGCCGCGCCTCGAGTCCACGTTGCGCGATTTCGTCGGCAAGTTTTTGCTGTTCACTTAAATCACGCGCAATGGCTAAACCACCAACGACGCGGCGGTCAGAACGAAGCGCATTGAGTTTAATCTCGAGGTACGCGATGCTGCCGTCGCTGCGTTTCACTCCGCCCTCAAACGTAAACGCATCCCTGGCGTGAAGGTCGTCGTCCGAACCCGCGATCATTTCGCGCCAAGCGCGTCGTGCCGCCAGTGCCGCATCAGGCTCGAGAAGTTGCTCAAAAATCTGCCCCTCGATTTCACTGGGGGCAAAGCCCAGCACCTCGAGCGTGGCGGGGTTGGCATAGGTCACGATGCCTTCCAGATCGGTGGTGACGATCAAATCGTGGGCGGCTTCGGCAAGAAGGCGGTAGTGACTTTCTTGAGCTTGGATACGGGCGAACAATCGCGCATTTTGGATGGCAAGCCCCGCCTGATCGGCAATCGCCAGCGCCAGGCTCGCGTCGCGGTCTGAGAGTCGCGCCCCTGGGCGAACGGTGTCGGCATACAACACGCCAATCACCGCGCCCTGAACAGTTAAGGGCACGATGACACACGTCTGAGCGCCCAGCAGCGCCGAACCCTGGTCTTGCCAAGCCTCTTCGATCGCCGCCCCATTTTGCACCACGGGCGAGCGCTCCTCAAGCAATTGCTGAAAGGCGTCTTCGGCGATGATAAACGGTCTGAACGTCTCGAGGTCATCTTCAAAACCGAAGGCGTGAAGCCTGCCAATCTCGGCGGAATCCTCCTGTACCGTCGCAAAAAAACCGATAAAACAGCGTTCCAACTCGAGCGAATTGCTGATCTCGTTTGCCAGCGCCTCGAGCACATCTTCAAGCTCGAGCGTCGCGCTGGTCAACCTGGCGGTTTGCAACAACACCCGTGACTCACGACCTCGAGACACGGCTTCATCGAACAACCGTGCATTTTCAATGGCAAGGCTTGCTTGTTCCGCCAAGGCTTGCGCCAAACTAACCTCGCGCTCTTTGATCTCGAGGCTGGCGCGGGTCGTGTCGAGATACAACACGCCCAAGGGTTTGCCCCGCGCCGAAAGCGGCAGCATCACGAACGCCTCCGCGCCCAATTCGCGTGGTCCGGCGGCATAACTGCGGCTCGAGGCTTTGACATCGTTGCTTAAAATGGGTTGATTGCGGCGCACCAGGCGCTCGAAGGACTCAGGCGAAATGCTCAGACTTGGCTCAGACATGGCTTCAAAGCCGTAAGCAAAAAACTCTCGGTCAATGCTGGTTTGCTCGCGCACATCGTCATAAAGTGCCAAAATGCCGCGCTCGAGTTGCAAGCTTTTGACCGCAAATTCCAAACTCCGCTCGAGAATTTCCTCGAGTTCGAGCGTTTCACCGATGCGTTTCGAGAGTTCCGCAAGCGCTCGAGCTTCCCGTTCGCGGCGGGTTCGTTCGGTGTGCAGCGTCGCCGCCTCGAGCGAAAGGGCGATAAGGTTGGTGTATAGTCTTAAACGTTCCGCGAGAAGTTCAGTCGTGCCGAGCACCTCAAGAATCCCAACCATTCGATCCCTGGCAAGAAGCGGCACGATCACGCGCTCAGATTCAAAAATCAGACGATCCTTTTTGAGTGCCTCCTTGTAAACACCGTCAAACGCCACCGTCTCGAACGACAAACCCGCGCCATCAAAACTCGAGACACCAACTTCGTTCGCCACCGCCAGCGTATCGAGTGCATCTTCAACCAGCATCATCACCCGAGCCGAACGAGCGCCACTGGCTTCAAGCCCTGCCCGAGCCGCAATTTGGGCAATCGAAGGCAGGGTGCGGGCTTGCGAAATCAAACTCGAAAAAGATTGCCAGTGCATCAGCATCGCAGGCTCGAGGTTTGAAAGCACACTTTTCAACAATGAACGATTTTCGTCCTGTTGCAGCATGGTTTTCGATTCGGTTGTGCCTCGATGGCGCGGCATGAACATAGTTTAAACGACATGTAGGCATTCCTCGAGACTCAGATCAAGTTTTTACCCGAGTTGCCTGAGCAATACAACGTGCTGCAAACAATGGATCGCAATTGTTCAAACCTGCACCCCAAGTTGGATTTGCCTCCAGAAATGCCCAGCCTCGAGTTTCCAAATGTGCAAAATCGAGAACGCAAGTTGCTGGAAGTTCGTGCTGTTGAACAAATCGAGTTGCAAAATCTAGCAAGCCAGAAACTTCCGTGCCTTCATAGACAGCAAAAGTTTGAATCTCAGCACCCAGCACAAAAACGCGAGCTTCAGTTTGCATGTTGACAATTTCAGAAATAATTATTGGTGTTGTTGTATCCAAGCCATCACACTCAAGACGTAACTCTGTCAGGGATTGATAAATTCCAGAGCGAAATACTTTTGGCACTTGGGATTTCACAAATGTAGGAAAATTTGCCTCTGAGACTGATTCTAAATCTCGAGCTTGAATTTCCCGTTTTAGCCAATCAGATTCGATGTTTAACAGCAAATTGTCTGGTGGCGAGATCAATTCTAAGCCAAGTTTTTCTGCCAAAACCAAACAAAATGTGTCGTTTCCATAAAGTCGCACTCGAGAAGCCTCTAGATTTGGCGGTTCCCAAAAACGCCCAAGCTTGAGCACTTCACCACCACCTGATTGCCACGCCAACGCGACTTTTTCTCGCTCAGAATCAGGTTTTTCTGGAACGACAAGGATCAGATTTTGGAATTCGTTTTTCACTTTAGGTCATTATAGTTCCAAAACCAGTTTGCACTCCGTTTTGTACTTCAATCATTCTCGAGTCGCTCATATGACTTTGGTATAATTTTGAGGTGTCCTCGAGCAGTTCCAAACACCGCAGTGTCCTGACTTTTGACCGTGGCACACTGATCTTGCACCCGCCACCCTCGAGTGCGGCATGGGCTGGAATTGCCATTTGGGATGACCGCATCGAACGGCTTCGCGCCCCAGCTTACAAGTACCGCGCTCTGGTAGACGGTCTGGCTCGAGATGGCGTGCAAGTTGATGATCGTGCCGCAAAATTTGCTGACCTCAACCTAGTTTCAGCTCAGAACCTCGAGCCTTACGCGCATCAGACTGATGCCTTAAACGCTTGGACTCGAGCGGGACGGGCGGGTGTGGTCGTGCTGCCTACGGGCGCTGGCAAGACTTTGGTGGCGCAACTCGCCATGCGCCTGACTTCTAAAAGCACCCTGATTTGTGTGCCAACTTTGGACTTGATGCACCAATGGTACGCAGGACTCGAGGCGGCATTTCCAGGGCAAAAAATTGGTTTGCTCGGCGGAGGGTCATATGACATCACCGAGGTCGTGGTTGCCACCTATGACAGCGCCGCTCGAGCCATCGAACAACACGGCAACCGCTGGGCGCTACTGATTTTTGACGAATGCCATCACTTGCCTGGCGGGTTGTACCGCCAGATTGCCGAGTACAGCCTGGCAAAATTTCGACTTGGTTTGACCGCCACCCTCGAGCGCAGCGACGGCAAACACCGTGACCTCGAGATTCTGATTGGTCCAACGGTGTTTCAAGCCCGCCCAGAAGATTTGGCTGGCGATTCGCTCAGTGCGTTTCAAATCAAACGAGTCGAAGTCGAACTCACACCGCTCGAGCGTGAAGCCTATGTCAAAGCCAAAGCCGCTCGAGACGCGTTTTTGAAGGATCAAAACATTTTTTTGGGTTCGCTCGAGGGTTGGCAGCGTTTTGTGCGGCGCAGTGCGGTAACGAGCGAAGGTCGCCGCGCCATGCTTGCGCACCGTGAAATGCGAAAACTTTCTTTAGGCACCGAAGCCAAAATTCGTGCTCTGGATACGATTCTCGAGCATCACCGCAGCGCTCGAGTGCTGGTTTTTACCGACGATAACCAAGCCGTCTATGACATTTCAAAACGCTTGTTGATTCCTGCCATCACGCATCAAACCCCAGTCAAAGAACGTCACGCGGTGCTCGAGCGCTTCAAATCGGGCGAATACCCTGTGATTGTCACGTCCAAAGTCTTAAACGAAGGCGTGGATGTTCCAGAAGCCAATGTTGCAGTGGTGCTTTCGGGATCAGGTTCGACCAGGGAACATGTGCAACGTTTGGGGCGAATCTTGCGCCGCAAAACCGGTAAATTCGCCGTGCTGTTTGAAGTGGTTGCCAAAGACACGGTAGAGGAGGGCATCTCGAGACGACGCAAAGGCGAACCACACCCAACAAAAGAAACCGCACCTCGAGAAACCGAGATTCAAACCCCGCAACGTCAACTCGAGTTTGCGCCAGTCAGTGCCAAAGATGCGCTTGAGTTTGAAAATCTCGAGTTTGAGAGTTTGGGACGGGAATGAGAAGTAAAGGAACGCGATTCAGCCGAGTGAAAGTTGAAACTATGACGTATTATGAGTTGCTTTGAGAAGCTGCCTGACAACTCGATTTCTCACTGCCAGTTTGAAAACCTAGTGTTAGAATCGCGCACATGGCGTCACGTCAATCAGAACTCGAGCATCTGAAAGCATTGTGGCATACGGCTCGGGTTGGTCAGCCTCAACTTTGCTTGGTGCAGGCGGCGGCGGGTTTGGGCAAAAGTTATGTGTTGCAAGAATTTGCAAAAACCATTGATCTCAACTCGGTTTTTACCGTGCGGCAGAACAGTTTCGTCAGTGGTTTGTTAAGTGCCACGCACAGCGCTTTGCAAGCTGAACGCGATCCAGATTATTTAAGTGCGGCGTTGCGCTACGCCCCAAACTTAAATTGGCAGGTGGTTGTCGGTTCGCACACTCAACTCGAGCCTGATCGGGCGTTATTCAGCCTTGCCCACGCCCTCGAGCGTTACGCCCTGCGGGTTGGGGGCTTGTGTTTGTTACTCGAGGATTTGCATGAGTACAACGCCGATTCGGTGCAGGCGCTCAGGTTTTTGTATCGGCAATGGTTGTTTTCTTCGGCACCGATTTTGTTGGTTTTAAGTGCGCGTCCCGAACTTTTGGACAGCGTTTGGGATGGTTTGCAAACCGATACCTTGCTGGGTGCGAGTCAAGCTAAAACCCAAGCTGCTGGACAATGCTCAAAGCTCGAGCTTTCAGTTTTGGGTGCGCAGGGCGTGAAAAATCTGGCAGAGCACTTGCTGCCGACGGCGGTTGTGCCAAACGACTTTCATGATTGGTTGTTCGCGCGTTCCGAAGGGCATCCGTTGTACGCCACCGAGTTGTTGCGCTTTGTGCTTGGTGGTCGGGCATTGCAAAATCTGGGCGCAACCTGGCAGTTTATCGCGCCTTCAGAGACCACGATTCCCCAGAATCTCGAGGCATTGCTATTTGCGCGGCTCGAGTTGGTGCATTTTGAGCCTGAGACTTGGTTGGCGCTCTCGAGTTTGGCAATTTTAGGCTTTCAAACGGACTTGGGCGCTTGGCGCAGCTTAACGGGTTTGTCCTCGGAATCCATGCAGCGTGTCATTCGTCGCCTTCTGACGCTTGGTTTGGTGCGCAGTCATCTGATCAACACTCAAGCGCAGTATGAAATCACGCATCCGTTGTATCCGCCGCTGATTACAAGTTTGCTCGAGCAAACCCAAGCCAATATTTTGCATACCAAAGCGCTCGAGATCACAAAGGATTTGGGGCAACGGGCGCGTCATGCCAGGGCTGCCAGTCATGAACAGGCGTTTGAAATGACCCAGCTTGCCTTCAAGCACAGCATTGAGCGTTACGCTTGGGCGGATGTCGAAGAGCACGGCAAAGCCTTGCTCGAGATGCCCCAAACAATTAACATCATCACAAAGGTTGATCATCAAGACATTATTTTTAACGTCGGTCGGGCGATCATGCTGCAAAATCGTTTCACCCAGTCGATTGCCTATTTTTCACAACTCGAGACTCCACAGGCAAAAGACAGACACGCTTATGCGCTGGCGAGACTGGTGCGTGACCGCGAGGGTTTGGCGTTTACAGAACGTTATATTGAGCAGTTAAATTGGAGCGTGCGCTATTACTGGACGTGTTTTCCAATGCGTCTGGGCATGAAAGAAGTTGCCAAAGAACGTCTTGAGATGGCATTTGCACTCAGTCCAGAAAACACGGACGAACGCTTGTACGCACTGTTTTGCGAGCATTGGTTTGTGAAAATTTACCAGCCGCACCGTTTGGGCAGGCAAGTCGATATTTTTAATGCCGTGCGCGAGATCAAACAGGTATTGGACGGTAACCAAAATCGCGCGAGTTTCAACTGGCAGGCGGATGCTTTTGCCGATCTTGGAAAACTCGAGTCTGCCGAAAACGTCATGCAGCAGGTGTTGGAAGAATTTCGTTTGAAACCCAACGACAGCATTGAAGCCAATATTTTTGTCAGCCTTGGAAAAATCGCGTTCTCGAGCGGCAGGTATTTGGATGCGCGGCAGCACTTTTTGGCGGCGTTGCGGGTGGCAACCTTGAGTGTTGACCCGATTCATCAAAGTTATGCGCATTACGGTTTGTACCGCATCGATTTTGCGCTTGGGCTAGAAACCAGAGATCATCTGGCGCGGTACTACGCCACGAATGCAGCCATGGAAAATATTCTTTACGATGCGCCCACCGACCTCGAGATTGCCTGGCGCGAAGCCAGCTTGGGGCGTTTGAGTCCGGAGGCTCGAGAAAACGTGACGGACAGTTTGCAGCAGCCTCTTGGTAGCGATTGTTTGGCTGCCGCACGGCTTTTGATTCTCGAGGGCAATGATTTGGCGGCGCTCGAGGCTTTGGGTCGTTGGCGTGCCGAAACGTGGTCTGAAAACGGAGTCCTCAAAACCCAGAGTTGCCCAGCCGAACACGCGTTTCTCGAGGCGATGGCATTGCGTTCAGGCTCAGATTCCGTGGTGAATGCCGCTTTTGAAAGCGCTTTAAGTTTTGCCACGCAACAAAACAATCAACACTTGATTGCCGAAATTCAACTCAGCCTTTCACTGGTTAAAGCCGACCCAGATTTGCAGGCGCTCGAGAAACTCAAAACAGGTAACGGCATTGGTCATGCCCTGTGGTTGCGGCACTTATACCCTGGCGCTCTGGAATCGCTCGAGTTTGGCACGGCAAAAGGAATTCAAGCCCAAGCCAGATTTATTCGCACCTTTGGCGGTTTTGGTATCGAATTTGGCGGCAAATTAAAACCGTGGAAAGCCCAAAAAACCCGTGATTTGCTGGCATTGCTGATCTGTGCCTCCTTGGATGGAAGGGGTTTTGTCTCTCGAGATTTCATCATTGACACGATTTGGGCGGATGATGCCTCAGAGAATGCGGATGGCGTTTTTCGCATGACCGTTTCTCGGCTGCGGGAAAGTTTGGGCGATGCCGCCACAATTGAGCGCGACGAACAAGGGCGTTACGGGCTGAAAGACGCCAAAATTGACGCCAAGCATTTCTTGGAAAGCCTGAGCCGTCACGATTTGGAACGCGCCGCGACCTGGTATTCGGGCACATTTTTAGCCAACATCGACCTCGAGGCTGCCGGATTGCTGCGCGAAAAATTGCGAATCAAGTGGCGTTCGGCGCTGCTCCAATTGGCGTTTGAAGGCAACGATGCCAGGGCAGCAACCCATTTTGAAACCCTGCTCGAGTCTGACCCATTTGATCTGGAAGCCTTGCAGGGTTTGGTCAAATCGTGGCGGGCGTTGGGGGCAAATTTAAGGTTGCAGCGCATTTTGGAAAAAACCAAAGAGCGCTTTTTGGATGAATTTGGTGAAATACCTGTTGAGCTGATCGAATTGCTCGAGCAGGTGAAGTCTCAGACCTTTGCCCGTGTTTAAGTTGCAATCCCCACTTAGGCAAACCTGGTTGGATTGGGCAATACTTGGTCATTTCGCTCGAGTTTTTGCGTTAAATGCTCACTCAAAAACCCGAGTGCCAAACGGTAGCCCTGTGCGCCCAAACCAATAATGGTTCCCTTGCAAACGGCAGAAATCACACTGGTGTGCCTGAATTCCTCGCGGGCGTGAACGTTTGAAAGGTGAACCTCGAGTACGGGTAAATCCTGCCCGGCGATGGCATCGCGCAGCGCATACGAGTAATGGGTCAGTGCCCCTGGGTTGATGATGATGCCCTGAAAACCCAATTCGCTGGCAGTTTGAACCCATTCGAGAAGTTGCCCTTCAAAGTTCGTTTGCTGGCATTTAACGCCAAGTTTTTAGGCTTTTGCCCAGTGTTCGCACTCTTTCTCGAGTTCGATTAAGGTCATTGACCCGTAAATTCCTGGTTCCCTGGTTCCGAGGCGATTGAGGTTTGGACCGTTCAGCACGAGAATCATGGGATATTGCCTCCAAAAATGTGGGCTAGGGTGTTGAAATCAGCTTGATTTCAGGTCATTGAAATGTTTTTGTCAGTCAAAGTTTAGTAGAATTAAACCATGAATTGTTTTTTCCTTTGCAATCTGGACTTTAAAAAGCTCGAGGTTTGCCCATGACGCTGCGCGAAGCCCTGGTGATTCTGGATTTGTCCGAACGGACTTTAGAGCCAAGTATGCTCAACATTTCACTTAAAAATCGGCTCGAGAAGACCGATTTGCGCAATGTCACGCGGGTGCTCGAGGCGTACCGCAAGGTCAATTCTTTTCTGAATCCGACCCTGGACACCCAGGGTGATTCCAAGGGTACGGTTATCGACGAACCCGTCGAGGATGGTCCACCGATTCAAACCGCCAAATCGGCAGTGCCAGCCATAAAGTCTGAAACGGGTTTGCGCCGCGATTATGTGCCGGTCAACCAGCCCAATCCGACTTTGCTCGGGGCATCGGGTCATTATGAGGCTGGCAACACCACGGTCATGATTGACCCGAGCGACGAGCCGCATCAACAGGTCGATCCCCGTCAGACTTCGATCCTAATTGATGACTTTAACGACGCTTATCAAACCCCCGCCCCTCGAGCCAATTCCAGGCAACTCGCGCCGCTCGCGGTGATTGGTTTGGGTTTACTTGCCTTCGCTGGCGGTTTGGGTGGCATGGCGGTCATTTCTAAATTGGTCAACCCACCGCCGAGTATTACAACTTCAGTCACCGACCCCGCCGACCCGAACACGGTCGCCATCAAACCGAGCACGCCTGACCCAAGCACGGTTCAAAATCCGAGTACCGCTCAGGTTTTAACGCCTGGAAATACGACCAATCCAACTCCGAGAGTTAATCCTTCGGTTTCAGACCCGGCGCAAACCCCCTCGAGCACCAGCAATGGCGTGAATCAAACCACCACCTCGAATCAAACCCCGCTAACGAAACCTGAACCCATTGTCGTGAAACCTTCGACACCTAAGCCAGCACCATCGGTCAGCACCCCCGAAATCGCGGCAACTGTTAAACCTGTCAAGACGCAAGCTGAACTGGCGCAAGAGGCTCAAGCCAAGGCAGCCGCGCTGGAAAAAGTAAGGCAAGCACAACTCGAGAAGGCGCGATTGGCGAAGCTCGAGAAGGTCCGTTTGGAAACCATCAAGGCAGCCCAAGAAAAAGCCCGTCAAGCCAATCTTCAAGAGGCACGGATCAAAGCCAACAAACTTGCGCTCGAGAAAGCCCGACTCGCGCAACGTGAACAAGCCCGCCAAGCCCAAGTTGACAAAACCCGCCAAGCACAACTCGAGAAAGCTCGTCAGGTAGCCAATGCTCAAGCACTCGCAGCATCTCGCGCCAAAGCTGCCGAACAAGCTCGGGTCAATGCCAGAATCAAAGCGCGACAACAAGCCAGCGCCAATGCCGCCCAAGAAGCTCGAGCAAATGCACTCGCTCAAAGCAGAGCCAAAGCCAGGGCAGATCAACGCGCTCGAGTTGCTGCTCAAGCTAGAGCCAGTGCACAAGCCAAAGCCAGGGCGCAAGCCAAAGCCCGTTCTCAGGCTCAAGCTGCTGTTGTGGTAAACAGTTCGGCTCGCAACCTGTCCAACAACAGGTCGCAATTTTATGCCTGGGATCGCAACGGCGCGGTACTGCGTTATGGCTCATGGAGTCAAATTCCGCAAAGTATCAAAACAGCTCGGGCGGGTACATTCCGCGCATCGGTGTTTGTGGCGTCGTCACCTTCTGCAATGCCTGACATCAAACGCTAACCATTTGATCAATGTCAACCTCGAGTCTTAATTGGATTAAAGATTCTTTTTGAAGATGATAGGCTATAGCTGTGAAACTTCTTGCCTTTGATCTCGACGGAACGATTGTGCCAGACGGGAAAATAATTCCCGCACCGATTCAAAAAGCGATTCGTAAAGCTCGAGATGCAGGGCATTTGGTGACGGTCATCACCGGGCGCACCGAAACCAGCGCCAGACCATTTCTGGACATTCTCGAGCTTGAAGCGCCTTACGGCACGGCTCAGGGGGCGCGGGTTCAAAATAGTGACGGCAGTGTCTTGTTCGAGCACAAACTCGAGGGTTTGATTGCCCAAAAACTGATTGAAGTCTCTAAGGTGGATGGTTTTTTCGTCGCCACCGGTGAGCACTTTTACGTCCTTGACCCAACGCACGAACGTTGGGCATGGGCGCACGCCGAGGGGCACAAGGTCAAGGCTTGGGCGCACTATGAAAATGAAAGTGTTTACAAAATTGTTTTTGAAAGCGGCAGCAACGGTTTGCAGCAAAAACTCGAGCAGCACCATCAAGACCTGATGTTTTACCCTTGGGGCAATCAGTATCTCGAGGTGACACGGGGCGGGGCGACCAAAGGCACGGCGCTCGAATTGATTGCCAAGACTTTGGGCGTGGCGCAAATTGATACCATTGCTTTTGGTGACGGTGGCAACGACCATGCCATGCTCGAGTGGGCTGGGCAAGGCATTGTGGTTGAAGGCGGCGACTTGAAGCTCGAGCGCGAGCACGAACGCATTGCAGCACCTGCCGAATTTGGCGTTGCAACCTGGTTAACGCAAAACTTGCTTTAGGTGGCGGTTGCTACCAAGGTAAATAAGCCTGGAATGTTGGCGTCAAATCCCCACCCTGGCGTTTCCTCGAGTGTCTTTATCCGAAAGCCATTTTGGGCAAATGCGGTCACGATTTCGCCCAAAGTCCAGCGCCGTGTCAGGCAATCTGGAATTTCGGTTTCAATCAAGCTCTGGTACGGAACTTTGCCAGAATACAGACTCGAGTCAAAATAATTGCGGTCAGCCAATGTTTGGGTTTCGGTTTTGCTCAGCAACTTTGAGGCAATCGGATGAAAATCATTCACCACAAATCGTCCACCAGATTTCATGATGCCGTGAATTTGCTTTGCCAGCGCGTTCAAATCCATAAACCAATGCAGAATTCCCAATTCCATCAAAACGATATCAAAATCGCAATCTTGCGTCTCGAGCCTCATAAAATCCCCAACCAGATACTCGAGTTTGACGTTGGCGGCATTTGCAAGCTCGAGTGCGTAACGCTTGCTGGATTCTGAAAGATCAAAAATCGTGACATCCGCGCCCAGCAACGCCATCGCCACACCAGCTTTGCCCCTCGAGCCGAGCGGATTGGCAACTTTTTTGCCGTTCAAATCGCCCAAGTACTTCAAAACCCGTTTCAAAACTTTTTCAGGCTCGAGTTTGGCTGCCAGTTCTGCGGGCGTGCCGTTCTCAACGATCCAAGCCTCGTAAGCGCCCGTGTTCCAAGCGGCTTGATTGATGGCACTCATTTCAGATTGGTTCATCACGAAATACTACCGAACTTATGAATCCCTGGCGATATGCGATATGGCGCAACTGCCTAAAATCTCGAGAAACATCCTTTTTCTAATTTGGTCTGTGGTTTATGCTGCTTGCAGAGGTAATTTTTATGACCCAGACCCTTTCTCGAGTCAAACCACTCGAAAGCATTGATTTTACAGCCTTCCCAAGCCCTTGTTACGTGCTCGACGAGTCGCGTTTGCGGCACAACATGGAAATTCTCAACCGCGTGCAACTTGAGTCGGGTGCAAAAATCATTTGCGCTTTAAAAGGCTATTCCTTGTGGGCAAGTTTTGGCATCATCAAAGAATACTTGCACGGCACTACCGCCAGCGGTTTGTACGAGGCGCAACTCGGACACGAAAAATTCGGTGGTGAGGTTCACGTCTACTCGCCAGCTTTCACGCCAAACGACATGAACCAAATCCTCGAGCTTGCCGATCACATTAGTTTCAACAGTTTTTCGCAGTGG
>JANMUC010000605.1:0-9297 GCA_031391225.1 Deinococcales bacterium | reverse complement strand
GTCGCCCGTAAAATTGTGCTACTGGCAGCTACTAAACTTGGTGCGGTAAAGGTAATACTTGCACCTGTAGCCGCGCTTATTGTGCCACCACCACTAACAATGCTCCAATTCACATCTGAACTAAATCCGTTTGTACCAACGACTGTGGCGGTTATAGTAGTTGTAGCGCTGGCAGCCAAAGCCATACTTGGATTGGCTGCAACGGTCACACTGGTAACTGTTGGCACAACTGGCGCACCGCCACCACAGGCATTGAGTACGGTTGCGAAAAGTAATGTGATTACCGACCAATTTTTCTTATTCATAAAACTCCTTTTTAACTCGAGACGAATGTGAAAACAATGTCAACCAGCTTTCAATGTTCCAGCAACCCCAACCATTTATGGCTGACACGTACCGTAGAAACTCGAGAAATTACTTAGTACAGGTTAAATTAATTCTAAAAGCTGGGTCTTTAGAAAGCGGTGCTTTATTATTGTTATTGCTGGCACTCATTGCCCAAAGGAATTTAGTGGGTTTATCCGCATCAGTTTCGGCAGTAAACTCGAGCGTCGTGACTACCCCAGCCCCAGGTGCAAGATTTTTAAGCAGGATTTTGTCTTGAGTTTGGTTCACATTGCCCATGTTTAAGGTATTCCCAGAAGCCATTGTCAGTGTTATATCCTCACCCAGTCCATTTGCACCATTGTCAAAGGCTGCGGCAGTGTTTTTCATGGCATTCCGAAGTTCGACTGTAAAAACCCAAGCGGTTTTCTCGGCACTGTACGCAAATTTTTGCACCCGAAAACGCCACGCACCGTTAAATAGCATTTCATTAACACAACCAGTTGTACCCGCCGCTTGGTTCGCCCCACCAACAGGATTAGGCAAGCCTTTTTTTAGCTGCTCGAGTGAAACATAGGTTTTACCACTGACGATCACACTGTCTAATTTTAGGGATTTTCCAGCCAGCGAAACACTGACTTGCTTAACCGCTTGAGCCAAGGCAAAACCAAGAACCGCAACCAGACCAATGCTAAGAATAACTCGAGAAATTTTCATAAGACTCCTTTATTGCTTGATCGCGGTAAAATTATACGTGCCAGAGTCACCAGAACTGGGTGAATACTTGCTAGAGAGCGTGCCAACAAACTTCTTTTGCGAATAATTAAACTCACCACTGACCGTTAAAGTGTTTGGTCCCTGAGTGGTGGAAACTGTTCCCGTCATGGTCATAGAAATTCCAGTAAGTGTGCCAGACAAACTACTGTTGACCGTATTAGCGCCATCTTTTACAGCCAGTAACCCTGAAATACCAGCAGTGCTTATTGGTTCTGCGATGGTAAAAACGAACTCTGACGTTCCATTTGGTCTCGAGCAAATACCACCCGCATTCACCGCAGTATCCGTCCAAGTTCCTGCTGGGCTAGGTGGTGTGGTGTTACCACAACCAATCAGAGCTAGACCAATCAACATTCTAATAAACCAATTTTTTATACTGTCTCCTTTACTGCCTATCTGCGATAAAGTCATATAAGCCTCTTGCAGTTCCACCAACTACGCAATCTTGAACCATGTATCCAGTAAATCGATTGTTTGAAAAATTAATATCACCAACCAATTTTGCATTAAGCCCAAGTGTGCTGTTGGTCGTATCTAATTTTGTGCCTGAGTACGAACCTGAAAATGGAACAACTTGTGGTTGCTTACCAGTCACCTCGACGGTCAGTGTCGCTGTGGCACTGCCTGAACTGCTGGGTTTTTGGATTTCAATGGTGAATCTTGCACTACCAGCCGGCGCTCCGCAAATGGCTGTGGTGTTGACATCCGCATCAAACCAAATACCTGCGGGATTGGTAACAGGAACTGCCAAGTTACAACCAAGCAGTGCAGTGCTAAGTAACAGCCCAATAACCTTTTCTTTCATGAATTCTCCTTTTGACCTCGAGAATCACTGTACTGACCAAGCGTCACAACAAGCGTCACAAGAAATTCCTCTTTAACCTGAAACCAGAATTAGGTTTTGGGCTTCTCGAGCTTTCAATTTTGGGTTAGTCTGCGTTGTGGTTACTCGAGATGGGGAAAACTTGCATAATGATTCTGTAAGCTCCAGTGTCAATCGACGCGTTCGTGTGGGTTGCGAACTGGTTTACGCCCTGCACGTCAGTGCGCCTTTAATGTTCGTGCTTGAGGTGCAAAACCGTGGCGTGCAAAGGATTCTTGAATCCAAACAATTGATCGGTCCTACGCTTGAGGCTGGGGCGTTTAAGCGTTACGAAGATCGGCACAATAATTTGATCTGGCGGGTGCTCGCACCGATGGGTGAACTTAAGATTATTTACGATGTGATGCTCGAAGTTCCAGCAGGACTCGATCCTGTGCTGCTCGAGCTTCCCAAAACCCAGATTCATGATTTGCCCGATTCGGTGATCGAGTACACCTTGCCCAGCCGTTACTGTCCGTCGGATTTGTTTATCACCGAGGCGTGGGATTTGTTCGGCAATATTGTTGGCGGTTGGGCGCAAGTTCAGGCGGTTTGCGATTTGTTGTTCATGCGTGTGGCGTACTCTGCGGGCAGCACTGCCAGCACCACGGCGCTCGAGGCGTACCGTTCACAGCGAGCCGTGTGCAGGGATTTTGCGCACATGGGTATCAGTTTTTGTCGGGCGCTGAACATTCCGGCGCGGTACGTCAGCGGTTATTTGCCCGACATCGGCGTGCCACTGACGCCACCAATGGATTTTCATGCTTGGTTCGAGGCGTACCTGGACGGCGCTTGGCGAACGTTTGACGCGCGTCACAACACGCCGCGCACGGGTCGGGTGGTGGTTGCCACAGGGCGCGATGCCGCCGATGTTGCTTTCAGTACCACTTACGGCGCGACCCAATTGGCAACCATTCGAGTTTGGGCTGACGAGGCGACACCTACCGAACGCCTGCCCGATGAAATCGGGCGTGAACTGCGGTGAGCGCACCCACCTTGGAAGCTCGAGTCGCCAATGTGCATTCCGAACCGCTCGATGTGGTGCTCGGACCGAGTGGCAGCTTTGAGCGCCAAATTGCCCATCAAATTTCGTTCCTGAATTACAAGGGCATCGATTGGGATTCGGTGGCTCGAGCGCGGGTCTTTTCGTTTCAGCAGTTTGCTTACGTTTACCCAAGTTTGGTGACTGACCTTTCACAGCGTTTGATCGTCAAACCCAGGCAAGCTTACGGCGATCAAAAACTCTTGGATTTTAAACTGGGCATCGAACCAATTCCGCTCGAAAAACGCTTTGTCACGGATGATTTTGGCAATGCGGTGATCGAACTCGAGGTGGCAGCAATCAATGACTGGACGACCTTTGAAGTGATCTTTTGCGTCGAACGTTACGCCAACATGCCAGCGCCAATCGTGACCGATGCCGAGGCTCGAGGTTTAACCCAAGCCACGATTTTCACGCGGGCAAATCCCAGAATGCTCGAGGTTGCCAGCGGTTTGAGAATGCGCTCGAGAACCCCTCTCGAGCTTGGTGAGCGAATTTGTGATTGGGTGTCCAATGCCATGACCTACAAAGCTGGTGTGACAGGCGTGGCAACCACTGCCAGTCAGGCGCTCGAGCTTGGCGCTGGTCTGTGCCAGGATTACGCGCATATTGCCTTGGCATTGCTGCGCTCGGCTGGACTACCAGCCCGTTACGTCAGCGGTCACATGCTCGGCGAGGGCGGTTCTCATGCCTGGCTCGAGGTGATTATTCCAAACCAACACGGCAAACTCGAGGCAATCGGTTTTGACCCGACCAATGCCCGTCGTCCCAATTTAGGGTACACGGTGGTTGCCCTTGGACGCGATTATTCGGACGTTCCGCCGACCACAGGCAGTTACATTGGTGACCATGCTGGCGAACTGCATTTTGAAAAACGCGCTGGATTGGTCGAACTCGAGTTTACGGATGCTCGAGTGCTGGGAACGCTCATGTCATGACATAGACTGGCGTTACACGTTCACGCGATCTTCCCGAAAACCTTACAACTCGAGTTCAATGATCTGACCATTCGCCACGTCTCGAGTGCCTGTCACGCTCCAGATTGCCATTTCATGACAGACCACGATCACATGCTCGAGGTTTAGATACCGTTTGAGCACGTTTGAAACTCGGGTTTTCAGTTGCTCGAGGGTTTCCCAACGCCGTGTTTCGCCTGTCGGGTAAATGCCGTGATTGCGTTCAAACTCGTCAGCCAAGGCAAAAATCTCGAGTTGCGAACTGTAGATGCCGGTGGTGTCAGGCAACCATTCGTGCAGGTCGTATTCGATCTCGATTTCGGTTTGTAAATTTCGGCTTACAATGGCGGCGCTTTGTAATGCCCTGGTATACGGACTCGAGAGGATCAGACTGGCTTTGCTCAGCCGTTCGTCTTTGGCGGTGTTCTCGAGTTGGTCTTTGCCAAGCGTGGTCAGTTTGGTGAAATCGGTGCGGAAACCGCTTAAACCCCTGGCGTAACAATCGTCCCAGTCTGCTTTGCCGTGTCGAATCAAGTAAAAAGTGGTCATCACTCAGCCCGTAAAACCAGTGTTTTTAAGTACAAACTTTCAGGCACTTGCAACATCCACGGGTGGTCGAGCGGCTGGTAGGTCACGTCCAACACCTCGAGCCTGCGTTTGGCATCGCCTGCGGCAAAACGACAGGCTTCGATCAAATCGTCCACCTTAATGTGATAGGCGCAAGTCGAAACCATCACAATGCCGTTCGGCTCGAGCATCCGCAGCACGTTTTTGGTGGCAATCGTAAAAATGCGTTTGGCTGCCACAACCTCATCTTTGCGTTTGGCGAGTGTTGGCGGGTCAATGATCGCGTGGGTAAATTTGCGGTTTTCTTTGAGCAATTGATCGAGCACCTCGAGCGCATCACCAAGTCTTGAGCTGATTTTCTTGTCAAAACCGTTGACCCGAGCGACTTTCTCGAGCACTTGCAGCGCAATTGGGTCTTTGTCCACCGCGAAGGAGGTTGCGCCCTTGGCGGCGGCATGAAGGCTAAAACCGCCAGTGTAAGAATAAACATCAAGTAACTTGCTCGAGGCATCCACCAAACTCGCCATCAAACGACGGTTGTCGCGCTGGTCGAGATAAAAACCGGTTTTCTGCCCACCGACAGGGGAGAAGCTAAAATTAATCCCATCCTCGAGAAAACTGACCGTTTCGGGTACGTCGCCCCACAAGATTCCAGTCCGATTCTCGAGTCCCTCTTTTTGGCGCTCACTGGTGTCAGACCGCTCGAAGGCACTGCTGGCTTTGGTCTCGAGTTTGAAGGCTTCAAAGATCAATTCTTTATGTCGTTCCGTGCCAGCGTTGCGAAGTTGAATGCTTAAAACATTCCCAAACAAATCCGCAATCACGCCTGGCAACCCGTCAGATTCGGCGTTAACAATTCGCATGGCGTTGGTGTGCTCGAGCTTGCTGCGTTTGGACATGGCACTGCGAATTTTTTGGCGGTAAAACTCGAGGTTGATGGCTTCGCGTTTGAAACTGAGAATTCTGGCTGGAATCGAACTGCGGGCGTTAACGTAACCGAGCGCCATAAACGCGCCGTTGGCGGCTTTGATCTCGAGCACCTCGCCAGGCTCAAAATTGCCGTCCACACTTTCGACATCGTCTTTAAAAACCCAAGGGTGAAAATTCTCGAGGCGGCGTTCACGGTTGGGTTTGAGGGTCAGGCTCGGCACGTGGCGTATCCTACAGCAATTCTAGAAGGCTTGAATAACCGCATTCGGCGCTCTAAGAATCTCGAGTTGTAAGCCACGGTGGCTTAATTCGGATGTTTTTTAATTCTGTGATGATGAATCAAAAATTATCCATTGCGTGGTTCTTCAATTATAAAGTCTTCTGACTTTTCTTAAATTTCTTTCATTTTTACTCTTGTAAGAATTGCGTGAGATATTTTTAGTAAAAATATAGTTAGAATGCAAACCTTGAGCGCCGACAATGCCAACGCGATCTGGAATGTCAACGGTACGGAGTTGCCCGATTCTGTCATGGATTCTGCCGTGGCGGGTTTTGTGCTCCGCAACCTGCACCAGAAAGACCTCGAGACGTATGAGCACTCGGAACGGGTGGCGAAGTACGCGGTGGTGATCGGGCGCGGTTTGGGTTTGTTGCCCGAAGAACTCGAGCGTTTGCGCCTTGCGGGTTTGTTGCACGATATTGGCAAGATTGCGGTCAACATGGCAATTTTGTCCAAGCCCAAAAAACTCGAGCATCATGAAATGGCAACGGTGCGCAACCACACCGAATTGGGACAAGAGTTTTTACTTTCTGTGCCAGGTTTAGAGCGTTACGCCCAAGTGGCTCGCTCGCATCATGAACGCTGGGATGGCAAGGGTTACCCCGATGGGCTGCGCGATCAAGATATTGCCCTGTCCGCCCGAATTGTGGGACTCGCCGATGCGTTTGATGTTATGACCCGAGGACGGGCTTATGCGGAACGCAAAACCGCTTGTGATATTGCCAACGCTTTGATCGCCGAGCGTGGACGACATTTTGATCCGCGTGTGGTGGATGCGCTGCTCGAGGTTTGGCGTGAAGGTTTGATTCCTGGGATTGAACCGTTGCGCTCGAGCGTTGAAGGTTAAAAATTTGCCATTCAGCCATTTTGCAGATGAAGCCAGGTTTGCTAAACAGTAAACTCGAGATATGAATCAAAATATTGCTGAGTTGATTGCTCAGGCAGCCAAATTTGCCCGTCCAATCAAAACTTCTGAACATTGCGAGGCTGGCGGGGTTGCGGCGCTGATCGTGGCGCAATCGGGCAAGCATTACACTGGCGTTTGCGTGGATTTTGCTTGCAGCATGGGTTTTTGTGCCGAACATGCGGCGGTGGCAGACATGCTTAAGCACCACGAGTCAAAAATTTTGTATGTGGTGGCGGTGTTGTGGAATGGTGAAGTCATCCCACCTTGTGGTCGTTGCCGCGAAATGATGTGGCAACTGGACGCCGCCAATCGCGATGCAATGGTGATTTTGGGAAAAGATTTGGTCAAGCCCTTGCACGAATTGCTACCTCACCCGTGGATTTAAGCATCTAACCAGTATTCAGGATCATTTTGTAGCTCGAGGGACTGTAAAAACCCCTGGTGATAGTGGTAAATTTGTCTGTATGCAGCCTTTTGTTGTAAACTCCCTCGTGAAAGTTCGCACTAGCTCGAGTTTGACCCTCGAGCATGGAAGGAAACCATGAACGAATTCCTTAAGGTCTTTATTATGTTTCTCGTCGCTGGCGGTATTGGCGTGCTTGCCCTGATTGTCGGCGCGGTCTTGGGTCCCAAAAAACCGAGCCGCACCAAATTGATGGCATACGAAAGCGGCAACGACCCCATCGGCACCGCCAGAGAGCGTTTCCCCGTTCACTTTTACCTGGTTGCCATGCTGTTCATCATCTTCGACATCGAAACCGCGTTCTTTTACCCGCTCGCCGTCAGTTTTAACAAACTCGGCGTTTTTGCCTTCTGGGAAGCCCTGGCGTTCGTGGTGTTGGTCGCCGTCGGTTACTTTTACATCCTGAAAAAAGGTGTTCTCGAGTGGAAGTAAACCAAGATCAGAACCAAAAACCCTAAAAACCATCGCTCTAAACCAAAGAATCTGCGTTCACTGAGGGCGCAGCAAGCAGTGCCCCTACACAACATTTAGACTCATAAATTACAGGAGAAATCACAATGCCAAGCCTCGCAGACTTATTTGAAAAAGACGTTCAAGAACTCGAAAATGAAGGTATTCTCTTCTCGAGCCTCGAGAAACTTGTGGCATGGGGACGCAGCAATTCGGTGTGGCCCATGACCTTCGGGCTTGCCTGCTGCGCCATTGAAATGATGGCGAGCACCGACGCCCGCAACGACCTTGCCAGGTTTGGATCAGAGGTCTTCCGTGCCAGCCCGCGCCAAGCCGATGTTTTGATTGTGGCGGGGCGTCTCAGCAAAAAAATGGCTCCAGTCATGCGCCGCGTTTACGACCAAATGCCCGACCCAAAATGGGTCATCAGCATGGGCGCTTGCGCCTCGAGCGGTGGGATGTTCAACAATTACGCAATTGTGCAAAACGTGGATAGCGTTGTGCCCGTGGACATTTTCGTGCCAGGTTGCCCACCCCGCCCAGAAGGATTGATTTACGGCGTGATGCAACTCCAGAAGAAAATCCGTGGCGAAGCCTTTGGCGACGAAGGCATTCCGCTCCCAATGGTGGAAGCGTGGACACGATGAGCCTGACCAAAGCCTTAGAACTTGCCACCGAACGCGGCTACGAGGTTGTCTCCAGCGCTCATACGCCCTTTAAAACCGTGAACGCCGCCAGGGAAACTTTTAAAGCGTTCTTGTTTGAATGCAAAGCCGCAGGCTTCAAAATGCTGGCTGATTTAACCGGCGTTGACTACCTTGAGTTCACGACCTTCATGCCCGAACGGTTTGCAGTCATTTACAACCTGCTCGAGCCTGTCACTGGCGAACGTTTGTTGGTGCGCGTATTCGTTCCCGACGGTGAAAAAGTTCCATCTGTGACCGACTTGTGGGGAACAGCCGACTGGCACGAACGCGAAACTTTTGATTTGTTCGGACTCGAGTTTGAAGGACATCCAGACCTGCGAAAAATCCTGACTCCAGAAGACCTGGACGGACACCCACTGCGCAAAGACTTCCCGCTCGGTGAAACCCCCACCCTCTTTCGTGAGGGACGTTTCATTGATCCTGCCGCCTTTCGCGCAGGTTTGACAGGTAAAGACGGCGGTCTGTCAGGTTATCGCGGCGGCGCTCGCATTGATTCTAGCCTCGTGCCTAAACTGCCCACCGAAGCCAACAAAGAATCCAGGGGATTGGGAGGTCAGAAATGACGCAGCCGAGCTTAAAACCCAAGAAAACCAAAGCCATGCCTCCAGTCAAACTCGAAACTCGAGCCGAGGTCATCGTGCCCCAAGAACGATCATCCCTGGTGGGCGGAAGCGGTTTGCTACACACCGAAACCATGAGTTTAAACGTTGGACCGCAACACCCCAGCACCCACGGCGTGCTTCGCGTGGTCGTGGACATGGAAGGCGAAAACGTCAAGAAGGTTGTGCCGCATATTGGGTACTTGCACACCGGTTTTGAAAAAACCATGGAAAACCGCACGTACAGCCAGAATTTCACTTTCGCGCCGCGCATGGATTACTTGCACGGACTTGGCTACGAACTGGCTTACGCCCTGCCCGTCGAACAACTGACCGAAGCCGTCGTTCCAGAACGCGCCATGCACATTCGCATCCTGATGGTCGAACTCAACCGAATCTCGAGCCACCTGGTGTTCCTTGGGACAGGAATGCT
>JANMUC010000591.1:0-3216 GCA_031391225.1 Deinococcales bacterium | reverse complement strand
GTTGCCGAAACCGTTTCGCACCATTCTAAAATTCCAGTGCTGCTGGTTCGCAGTCTTCCAGTCAAAGTCCTGGAAACACCAAGCAACTCGAGCACCAAAGCCATTGATCGCGCCACGAGTAAGGCGTATCAAAACATTTCGCCCGCCTAAGCAGAACAATCTTTAAGCAATCACCAACAGGAGGCAAACATTATGGCATTTGTAATCACCCAGCCCTGCATCGGTACGAAAGACTCCGCCTGCGTTGACGTGTGTCCAGTCGAATGTATTTACGAGGGCGACGACCAGTTTTTTATTCATCCCGATGAGTGTATCGATTGCGGCGCTTGTGTCCCCGCCTGTCCGGTCAGCGCGATCTTTCCAGAAGAGGATGTGCCCACCGATCAACAATCGTTTATTGCCAAAAACCGGAGCTATTTTGGTTTGTAATCACAAGGCTCGAGCCTGACCAATTCAGCGCCGTAATGGGTTCGTAACGTCTGCGAATCATCCTGAACTCAAGCAAGACAAAGGAGACTCAATATGATAACCGCAACCCCCGCACCCGTCCGCAAATCGCACCTCGAGATTCCCGAACCTAATTTTAGTAAATTTCTTTTTGCTGACACGCGTCTCGCACCACTTTGGACGCTGGTTCGCTTGTACGTCGGTTATGAATGGCTGATGGCAGGTTGGGGGAAACTGACCAATCCTGCTGGAGTCTGGGTCGGAGAGAAAGCCGGAACTGCCGTGACCGGCTTTCTGAACGGCGCACTGACCAAAACCGACGGCGCTCATCCCGATGTTCAAGGGTATTCTGCCTGGTTTCTTCAAAATATTGCCCTGCCAAACGCGAGCTTTTTCAGCTACCTTGTGACCTTTGGCGAGATTGCCGTTGGCATCGCCTTGATTCTTGGTTTGTTTACGGGCATCGCCGCATTTTTTGGTGGTTTTATGAACGCCAGCTATTTGCTGGCGGGCACGGTTTCGACCAACCCAATGTTGTTTATTCTTGCCGTGCTGTTGGTGCTGGCATGGCGCACCGCAGGGTACTGGGGCTTAGACCGTTGGGTGCTGCCACGCGTTGGTGTCCCAGGCTATCCAGGACCGCTTCAACCAACCACCGACCTCTAAGTTTGAGAATCCTCGAGCGACCCATGTTTTCTTGACACTTCTGCACCAAAGTCATCAAAACTTTCTGCGGAGGTCAAACCATCATGATGAACGAAACGCAAGTTCAAAATACATCACTCGAGACAGTGCCACTTCAAGCATCCGAACTGCAACTTTTAGACGCCTACTGGCGAGCCGCGAATTACCTTTCAGTCGGACAGATTTACCTGCTGGACAACCCATTGTTGCTCGAGCCATTAAGTCTGGCGCACATCAAACCCAGATTGCTCGGGCATTGGGGAACGACGCCCGGACTGAATTTTATTTACGCGCACCTCAACCGTTTGATTCGCAATCATGATGTAAGTGCCATGTTCATTGCGGGTCCAGGTCACGGTGGTCCTGGCGTGGTGGCAAATACCTACCTGGAAGGAACATACAGCGAGGTTTACCCAAACATTTCCCAGGACGCGGCGGGAATAAAACGTTTGTTCAAACAGTTCTCGTTTCCTGGTGGCATTCCCAGCCATGTCGCGCCAGAAACGCCAGGTTCGATCCATGAGGGTGGCGAATTGGGTTACGCGCTGGTTCATGCTTACGGCGCGGCATTCGACAATCCTGATTTGCTGGTCGCCTGCGTGATCGGAGACGGCGAAGCCGAAACGGGAGCGCTCGCCGCCAGTTGGCATTCGAATAAATTCCTCAATCCTGCCCGTGACGGCGCGGTGCTACCAATTTTGCACCTGAACGGTTACAAGATCGCCAGCCCAACCGTACTTTCACGGCTCGAGCCTGAAGAGTTGACCAAGTTGCTCGAGGGTTACGGCTACAAACCATTTTTTGTCGAGGGTGACGACCCAACCACCATGCACCAACTGATGGCGCAAACCCTAACTCAAGTCTGGCTCGAGATTAGCAATATTCAACACGAGGCTCGAGAATTGGGCATGACCAGCCGCCCGCGCTTTCCAATGATTGTGCTGCGCTCACCCAAAGGTTGGACTGGACCAAAAGTGGTCGATGGCAAACCCGTCGAGAACACCTGGCGAGCACATCAAGTGCCGCTGGATAACATTTTCAAAAACCCAGAACATTTGGCGCAACTCGAGGCATGGTTAAAAAGTTACCGTCCAGAAGAATTGTTTGATGCCAGCGGAAAACTGCTGCCCGAACTCGCGGCACTCGCGCCGACCGGTGAACGGCGAATGGGCGCGAACCCGCACACCAACGGCGGCTTGCTGCTGCGCGACCTTATGCTACCCGACTTCCGCGATTACGCGCTGCAAGTTGAACAGCCTGGAGCTGCGACTGGAGAAGCCACCAGGGTCTTGGGCAAATTCTTGCGCGATGTCATGAAAGCCAACCTCGAGGCTAAAAACTTTCGGGTCTTTGGTCCAGACGAAACCGAATCGAACCGTTTGGGGGCGCTTTACGAGGCGACCAACAAAGCCTGGGAACTGCCAATACTTCCCACCGACGAGCATCTGGCGCTCGAGGGACGGGTGATGGAGGTGCTCTCGGAGCATTTGTGCCAAGGCTGGCTCGAGGGTTATTTACTGACCGGAAGACACGGTTTGTTTTCGTGTTACGAGGCGTTCATTCACATCATTGACAGCATGGTCAACCAGCACGCCAAATGGCTCAAGACCACGCGTGGGATTCCGTGGCGGCGACCCATCGCGGCGCTCAATTACCTGCTGACCTCGCACGTCTGGCGGCAAGATCACAACGGCTTCTCGCATCAAGACCCAGGTTTTATTGACCATATCATGAACAAAAAACCCGAAGTGGTACGCATTTACTTGCCGCCCGACGCCAATACCTTGCTGTCCGTGACCGATCATTGCTTACGCAGCCGCAACCGCATCAACGTGATCGTGGCAGGCAAACAACCCGCCCTGCAATGGCTTTCTATGAATGCCGCCATCAAACACTGCAACGCTGGCATCGGCATCTGGACTTGGGCGAGCAACGACCAAGACCTCGAGCCTGATGTCGTCATGGCGTGTGCGGGCGATGTGCCGACGCTCGAGACGCTGGCGGCGGTAGACTTGTTGCGTCAGCATTTCCCAGACCTAAAAATTCGGGTGATCAACGTGGTGGATTTGATGACGCTCCAATCGG
>JANMUC010000421.1:0-4619 GCA_031391225.1 Deinococcales bacterium | reverse complement strand
CCGAGTCCGTTCGGTTGGGTCTCAGTGACTTTGTAATTGCCTGCTGGAAGATTCGGGAAGTTGTACTTGCCGTTTGCATCGGTGATGGTGGTGGTCGGTTGCACGCCTGGGGTGGTTGGGTCGCTGTCAATGTCGTTACCGTTCACGTCTTTCAGGGTAATCAACACACCTGGAATGCCCGTTTCGTTTGGATCGAGCGTTCCGTTGGCGTTCGAGTCCTTGAAGACTTGACCGTTAATGGTGTTGCCCGTCTCGCCGAAGTTGTAGCCCGTGCCTTGGGTTGGATTCGGGTTGGCGATGGTTGGCGCTGGCAGTGTGATGCTCGAGACGACATCGTTACCGAGCGTACCTGCTGGTGTACCGTTGCTGTCTTTGCCATCGTTGTAGGCGACTGGCTGAGTTTCAGTGATCGTGTATGTGCCAGCTTTCAGACCGTCAACCTTCCAGATGCCGTTGGCATCGGTGGTGGTCGTGGTTGAGACGTTGTTGCCCGTCACGTCCGTTCCCGTCACCAAGATGCTGGTGTTTGGAATGCCTGGTTCGGTTGGGTCTTTCACCCCGTCGTTGTTATCGTCACGGAACACCGCACCGCTCAGGCTCGAGGGTGTCTCACCGAAGTTCACTGGGGTCACCGGTTGACCTGCAACCACCTTGATTGGGGCGCTGTTGGTTGGGTTCTCGCTCGAGCCGTAACCTGCGGGTTGGGTTTCCTCAACCGTGTACGTGCCTGCGGGTTGTGGTGGGAAGCTGTAATTGCCGTTCGCATCGGTCACCGTTGAAGCCACAATCGTTCCAAGATTATTCTTCAAGACCACTGGCACGCCTGGAAGTCCTGGCTCGGTGGGTTGCTTCACGCCATCAAGGTTGTTGTCTTTGTAAACCGTGCCTGTGATTGGCGTGCCCGTCTCACCGAACAAGTACCCAGCTCCATCCGTACCCACTGGCAACACGATGCTCGAGATCACATCATTGCCCAGCGTTCCAGCAGGAGTACCGTTCGTGTCTTTGCCATCATTGTAAGCACTTGGTTGTGTTTCAGTGATCGTATACGTGCCCGAGAGCAAACCAGGGAAGGTGTAACTGCCATCAGGTCCTGTCGTGGTCGTCTTGGTCACTGGTGCACCGTTCGCATCCGTACCTGTTAAGGTCACGGTTACGTTTGGAATGCCAGCTTCAGTACCTTGCTTAATGCCGTCATCGTTGAGATCGTTGTAGACCGTACCCGTGAAGCTCGAGAGGGTATCTCCAAAGTTCGCTGTGCCTGGTGTTCCTGCTGCGAGTACCACTGGGACAGTGTTTGGGGTGCTCGAGCCGAGTCCGTTTGGTTGGGTTTCTTCGATGGTGTAATTGCCGGCTGGCAGGTTCGGGAAGCTGTAACTGCCGTCAGGTCCTGTGGTGGTCGTGGCAACCACGTTTCCAGCAGCGTCTTTGAGGGTGATGGTGACGCCTGGTTTGCCCGGATCGGTTGGGTCTTGAATGCCGTCTTTATCAGCGTCAACAAAGACTTTACCGTTAATGCTTGTTCCAAGTTCACCGAAGGCGTAGCCCGTGCCAGCTTGTCCTGGGGTCAGTGCGATGCTCGAGAAGCTGTCGTTGGCGGCTGTGCCTGCTGGTGTGCCGTTCGTGTCTTTACCGTCTTTGTAGGCGGCTGGTTGAGTTTCGGTCACGGTATAAGTGCCAGCTTTCAGATCGTTGATAATCCAGTTGCCACTCGAGTCTGTAGTTGCTGTCTTGTTAACGGTTGCGCCGCTCGCGTCTGTGCCTGTCAAAGTCACGGTTGCGCCAGCAATACCTGGTTCGCCTGCGTCTTGCGTACCGTTGTCGTTGTCATCGCGGTAAACCTTGCCAGTCAGGCTGGCTGGGGTATCAGCGAAGTTGTTGACGGCTGGAACTACGCCGCCTGCGGTGACGGTGACAGGAATTGTGTTTGGAGTGCTCGAGCCGAGTCCGACAGGTTGAGTTTCGGTGATCGTGTAATCGCCTGCTGGAACGTTGCCGAAGGTGTAATTACCGTTTGGATCGGTCACAACGGTGACTGGTGTTCCACCGCCAACGGGGGTCAAGGTCAGGGTCACACCTGGGATTCCTGGTTCATCTGGTTGTTGGATACCGTCTTTGTTGCGGTCGAGGAAGACCGTTCCGGCAACTGGTGTACCTTTTTCACCGAACAGATAGCCTTTGGCATCGGTGGCAGGTGTTGTTATTGGAATGCCCGAGATCACGTCGTTAACAGTGATGTTGCCTGCAGGTGTGCCATTGGTCTCCGCACCGTCGGCGTAAGCGTTGGGTTGGGTCTCGGTGATCGTGTACGTGCCTGTGGTCAAGTCCTTAAAGCTGTAATCGCCGTTGACATCGGTCAGGGCACTGCGGTTGACAGGATTGCCGTTCGCGTCTGTGCCCGTCAAGGTCACGGTCACGCCGCTCAAGCCTGGTTCAGCAGTCGGGGTTAAGTCTTTCACACCGTTGCCGTTGGCATCGTTGTAAACCTGACCCGAAATGCTCGAGAAGGTATCGCCGAAATTCACTGTCTCTGGCGTTGTGGCAATGGTCACTGGGACATTGTTGCTTGGGTTCTCGCTCGAGCCTGTGCCTGCGGGTTGGGTTTCAACCACTTGGTAATTGCCGGCTGGCAAGTTCGGGAAGTTGTATTGACCGTCACCATCGGTGATGGCGGTGGTGGGTTGAACGCCTGGGGTGGTTGGGTCGGAGTCAATATCTGCACCGTTGCCATCTTTGAGCGTGACCAACACGCCGCCCAAGCCTGGCTCGGTGGCTTGCTTCACTCCGTCTTTGTTGGAATCGTTGTACACCACACCAGAGATGCCCGTGCCGCGTTCGCCAAAGTTGTAATTGACGCCTTGGACTCCGCCCGCCAGTGGGATGCTCGAGATCACGTCGTTGACGGTGATAACGCCTGCTGGTGTGCCTGGGGTTTCTTTGCCGTCGCCGTATGCGGTTGGTTGGGTTTCGGTCACAGTGTACGAACCTGAAAGCAGGTTCGGTACGGTCCAGTCACCTTGGGCGTTGGTGGTCACAACAATCGGTGTGATTGCACCGTTAGGGTCAGTGCCCGTGATGGTCAGGGTCACGCCTGGAATACCAAATTCTGCGCCGTCTTTAATACCGTCGTTGTTATCGTCTTTGTAAACCGTTCCCGAAAGGCTCGAGTTCACTTCACCAAAGACCACTGGTGCGACGGGTTGGTTGGCAACCACGGTCACAGGAACACTGTTGCTTGGGTTTTGCAAGCCGTTGCCATAACCTGCGGGTTGGGTTTCAACCACGGTGTATGTGCCTGCAACTTGTGGTGGGAAGCTGAAGCTGCCGTCGGCGGCGGTGGTGGTGGTCGCCACCGTTGCACCAGTCGAGTCTTTCAATTCGACGGTTACACCTGCAATACCAGGTTCGCTGTTGTCCGCACCGTTGCGGTTGGCATCGAGGTAAACCTTACCGCCTATTGCCGTGCCGCTCTCGCCGAACAAGTAACCCGTGGCGTTCGTACCGACTGGCACAACAATATTCGAGAATTGGTCGTTGCTGGCAGTTCCAGGAATACTGCCGTTGGTGTCTGTACCGTCGCTGTAAGCGGCTGGTTGGGTTTCTTTGACGGTGTATGTGCCCGAGAGCAAGTCTGCGAACTTCCAGTTGCCGTTGGCGTCGCTGGTGGTGGTCTGGGTCACGCCTGCACCGTTTGCGTCCGTACCCGTCAAGGTCACAGTTACGCCCGCAATGCCAGCCTCGCCAGCATCTTTAACGCCGTTGTTGTTGGTGTCCACGTAAGTGCTGCCCGCGATGCTCGATGGGGTATCGGCAAAGCGCACGGTGGTTGGATCGCCCGAGATGATCTTGACAGGCAAGCTGTCTGGCGAACCTTGGCTCGAGCCGAGTCCGTTCGGTTGGGTTTCAACCACGCGGTAATCGCCGGCTGGTAGGTTCGGGAAGCTGAACGTGCCATCTGGTGCGGTGATGGTGGTGGTTGGTTGCACGCCTGGAGTGCTTGGGTCTGAATCAATGTCGTTACCAGCAGCATCTTTAAGCGTGATCGTCACGCCACCGATACCCGTTTCGGTTGGGTCTTTGATGTTATCGGCGTTGGAATCTTTAAAGACTTGACCGTTGATCGTGTTGCCCGTCTCGCCGAAGCCGTAACCCGTGCCTTGAACACCCGCACCAAGTGGGATGCTCGAGATGGTGTCATTTGCCAGCGTTCCTGCTGGTGTGCCGTTGCTGTCTTTGCCGTCGTTGTAAGCCGTTGGTTGTGTTTCAGTGATCGTGTATGTGCCAGCTTTCAAATCGTTGGCGGTATAGACACCGTTCGCGTCGGTGGTCAATGTCTTGTTAACAGGTGCGCCGTTTACATCTGTACCGCTGACGGTGACGGTTACTCCCGCAATGCCTGGTTCGGTGGCTTGCTTGATGCCGTCGTTGTTATCGTCACGGAACACTACACCAATCAAGCTCGAGGTGGTTTCACCGAAGTTCACTGGGGTCACCGGTTGACCTGCAACCACCGTGATCGGGGCGCTGTTGGTTGGATTCTCGCTCGAGCCGTAACCCGCTGGTTGGGTTTCTTCAACCGTGTACGTGCCTGAGGGTTGTGGTGGGAAGCTGTAATTGCC
>JANMUC010000565.1:0-14144 GCA_031391225.1 Deinococcales bacterium | reverse complement strand
GTGGTACGCGGTGATGGTGGCGTGGTACGCGGTAATGGTGGCGCCTGCCACGTTGTTACTCACCCGCTTCGATGTCCCTGGCGCGAAAATCCAAAGCGTGGCGTAACCAAGCGCCAACGCACCAACCATTGATGCGAGCGTGCCAAGCACAAAACCGCCAACTTCACGGGATTTAGAGACAGGTTTTTGAACGGATTTCGAGGGTTGCATGGGCTGATTCTACCCAACTGGGAGCGTGACGTAAAATAACCCGTGCTGCCAAAAGCCTTCCGAACCAAAATGCAAACTTTCCTCGGCGCTGAATTTGACGCTTTTGAAGCTGCATTTCAACAACCTCGTGTCAACAGTTTGCGCCTCAACCCACAAAAACTCGAGCCGCCAGAGTTGCTGCAACACTTCCCAAACCTCGAGCCTGTCCCGTGGTGCGATACCGGATTTTACGTGCCTCACCAAGCTCGAGCGGGATCGCACGTACTTCATGCTCTTGGCGCATATTACATGCAAGAAGCCAGTGCGATGGCAGTCGCCACCATCCTAGCGCCCCAAGCTGGAGAACGCGTGCTTGACTTGTGCGCCGCGCCAGGCGGTAAAAGCACGCACCTGGCAAGCCTGATGCGCGGACAAGGTTTGCTGGTCAGCAACGAAATCGTGCAATCTCGAGCCAGAATTTTAGCCGAAAACCTCGAGCGTCTGGGCTTGGCTGCGGTGGTCATGAACGAAGACCCAGCGCGACTGGCTGCCGCTTGGGAATCGTACTTTGACAGGGTTTTGGTAGACGCGCCGTGCAGTGGCGAGGGCATGTTCCGCAAAAACCCTGACGCCATGCTCGAGTGGTCAGAAGCCAGTGTGATTGCGTGTTCGCACCGTCAAACTGAAATTTTGAAAAGCGCCGCACAACTCCTGAAACCAGGCGGAACAATGGTTTACAGCACCTGTACTTTCTCGAGTGAAGAAAACGAAGAAGTTATTGAACGGTTTCTCGAGGAGCATAAAGAATTTGAATTGGTTGATATTTTTGATGTGGGCATTGTAGGGGATGGTGTAGGGGATGGTCTCAAACCATCCCCTACAAATTGGGGATTTGATCGGGGGCGTGACGATGGCGGTTTTACGGCGCGGTTGTGGTCGCACAAATTGCGTGGCGAAGGGCATTTTATTGCCAAACTACGCAAAAATGCTGGCGATGACACCAGCACCGAACTCGAGTTTGAAGCCTTTGCAGAACCATTCAAGACCAAGCTCGAGCAAAAACTTTGGACTGGATTTAGAGTCCAATGTCATGTTCCTGAAGGGAATTTTGCCGTGTTTCGTGCTGAGGTGCAATTGATCGCAGACGAAACCCCGTCGCTCGAGAGGCTGAAGGTTGTACGGGCTGGAATTCCAATTGCTGAAGTCAAATCTGGCAGGCTCGAGCCGCACCATGCACTCAGCCACTGGTTTCCTCGTGATTGGTTTGCTCGAGATGCGCCTGATATTCCTGTGCTTGACCTCGAGCTTGATGATGAACGGGTGCAAACGTTTTTACGCGGTGAAACCATCAACTCTGAAGGTGCTGCGGGTTGGGTGGTGGTGCGCGTACTCGGGCTGGGATTGGGCTGGGGCAAACGGGTTGGCAGCACCATCAAAAACCATTACCCCAAGCATTTACGTGACGCTAGACTCAACTTTGAGGATTGAAGCCTACAAAAAAATCCCACCGTTTGGCGGGACTTTTTTGAAGAGTTGATTTTACATGCAGCTTGAATCGTTGGCAGCCTCGAGTGGAATGCCAGGCATGAGTTTGGTGTAGACAACTAGCTGGCATTGATCGCCCGCTTGAACTTGATCGATCTGGAACGCGGTGGTGATGATGTTCGCATTCACACCGGTGTCGGTGGCGAGCAAGCTGCTGAGATTGCCGCGTTTGCGGTAAATCTCGAGCTTCTCGATGTTGTTCGCCCCAATAAATGGGAAGCTCTTGTCGGTAAATCGTGTGGCGCAAATCCCGAAACTACCGACGCTGCAATTAAAAGTCTCGAGGGTGAAATGTTGGGCGATGGCTTCGGTCGAGCTTTTTGAACTTGGAATCAGTGCGCCTGCGTTGAAAAAATTCATGAAATCACGGAACTCTGCACCAGGACCTTGTTTGTGAAAGCGTTCAATGGCGTAACTCGAGGCGTAATTTGAATCGCTGAGTTGATCGCTTAAGGTGGCGAGGTCGGCTTTGAATCGCAAACCGTTCTGGTTCTTCCAGATATCAAACGCCAGCGGTCCAGCGCGAAACACCCAATTTTCAAAGACGTAAGGGCTGGCAGTCAGGGAG
Organism: Deinococcales bacterium; assembly: GCA_031391225.1. GTDB lineage: Bacteria > Deinococcota > Deinococci > Deinococcales > JAAFIG01 > JANXTZ01. Next base: position 11,842 of record JANMUC010000565.1, on the reverse strand, counting down.
ACCCTCGAGATTGCCGCTCCAGTGTTGGCGTAACGCACGGCAACGTTGTTGGTCGGTGTGACGGTGTTAAACGGGGTGATTGTACCATTGTCTAAATTGAACTGTGCGCCTATCGAATAGGTGATTGAACTGCTGCCTTCGACACTGAAATTGGTGCTCGGTCCGTTAAAACTACCCGAGAAGGCGATGCCCAAGCCGCGTTCTTCGCCGAGACTGGTCAGCAGCGGCAGTGGAACGGCAACGGCAACGGTAATTGGTGTTCTGACGCGGCAATCCACCGTGCCATTAAAATTTCGGGTCAGTCGTCCAGTCAGTGCCATTGTTGCGGTCAGTTTACCGGCGAGCCGTATTTTGATCGTGTTTGGTTGACCAAAACCGATGTTGACAAAAATGCCAGTTCTGTCTTCGTCGGTGTTGTAACCGATGCTCATTTGGGGAACACTTAGACTGATCGGTGGCGTGCCGCCAACACCACTGAGTTCGCACTCGAGACCGTTACCAACGTTAACGAAAGCTTGTGGTCGAACCAGTGCTTCGGCGGGCGGCTCAAACGTGACGGGCGGCGGGATGATCGTTTGGGCTTGTGAAAAATCGATGTCCTCATCGATGTGCAAGTGCTTGAACACGTCTTGGTAAGGCACAACCTCGAGCGTGATCTTGTAACGGTCCGACCCAAGGGCTTCGGCGGCGACAACCTTGCCGATCAAACGCTGCCCATTTCTGCCCTCGGAATACCATTTCTTACCAATTGTGGGCAAGGCGCTGCGTTTGACAACCACCGAATACCGACTGCCGACATTCACGGCTCGAGGCGTCAGGTTTCTCGAGGTTGTGGTGGGAGTCTCGAACACGGGGTCTGATTCGACATCGCTGGCAGGAATGTTGGTCATGTCGGGGTTCAGTTCGGCAACGGCTGCCAAGATAGGCGCGGATTTAACACCGCCCACAGAAGCAGTCAGTTGACTCGAGCCGATGGCGACGCCGCTTGCCAGACCGTTGGCGTCCACACTGACGTTGTTTGGTTTGCTCGATAGCCAGTTGATCTTGGCGGTCACCAGGTTGCCTTGCGCATCAAAGGCTTTGGCGATCAGTTGTTGCGTGGCGTTTAAATTTGGCAGCAAGACCGATGGCGTCTCGAGCGTCACTTTTGCCACGCTGGGCGGGGTGGGGACGGGTTCTGGGCAGGCGGTAAAGATGAATGCCAGAACGACGAGGCTGAGAATCTTCCAGTCATATTTCATGATGATCTCCTTGAATCACTTGAGGGCTTGGGTTGTTGCCGAAAAGCAAAATCAATACGTTTCAATTGCACCTCCGTAAGCCACGCCCGAATCGCGTTTTGGCTTTGATAACACAAGGTTAGAAAAGTGGCGTCTCACGAGCGTTTCAGTGGCAAAAATCAACGTGAGACGCTTCTCAATCAAAATCTGCGCAACAAAAAACACAATCACGTCTGTTGTGATTGCACTCAGATAGAAAGTGGTTTACCGTTCAGTGCAAACCACGCTTTTTTTGACGCTGCTCGAGGTGATTGCTTAAGACTTCAAACGATTCAAACTCGAGTTTTTGACCTGTGCGAAGGTCAAGCAATTCAATTTTTGGTTTTAAAGCTTCGCTACCAACCCGCAGCACAAAACTCGAGCGCCAAATTTTTTTGGTTTTAAAAGCTCGAGATTCTGGCATGACACCAGTATTGATATTTGGCGTTTCAAGACCGTCTCAAGGCGTTGATTCAAGCCAAGGTCGCCCAAAACGATGCTCGAAGGCTTCCTCGAATTTTTGTTGCACCGGAGGGTCATGGAACGCTTCTTGACGAAAATACGGTTTTACCCGCAAGACTTGTTCGTCCGTTCCCAGGTTTAAGACCGAAATCGCCACCGAGATGTGCGCCACCGCGTATTCGGTTTGATCGAGCAGGGCAAGCCCGTGTTCCAACGCCTGATCGCGCAGCGACTCGAGCTTCAAGTGATCGTAAATTCTGGCGAGTCGCGCCCACGCCATGCAACGCAAGGTGGGGTCGTCTCGGTTCTGGGTCAAGATTTCAAAATGACCTCGAGCCTCTGCATAGCGTTTGAGGTCAAGGTAAATCACGCCAAGGTTGTTGCGCAGCACGGCAGTGTGAATGTAATCGCCGAGCGCCAGGGCGTTCTCGCCTATTAAGATACCTTCCTCGTAACGGTTGAGCGCCATCAAAGACCACAACAGGCTCATGGCAACGCTGACCTGCCCAGATTTATCACCGATGGTTTTGGCAACTTGCGCCGCCTTTTGGTGAAGTTTAAGCCCCGTTTGCGCTTGACCCATTTGGTCGTAAATCGCACCCAAGGAATTCAACAACGACACCAATTCGCTGCTGGCTGGTTTGCCTTGCCAATGAACAATCGCTGGCTTGAGCAACGCGATGGCATCGTCGTAGCGTTCCTCGAGCGTCGCTATTTCAGCGCCGATGGTATGAAGTTCAAGGGTTTCCAACCCTGCCTTTTGGCACAGCTCAAAAGCTTGGGCGCTCGTTTGGGCTGCCTCGGAAATATGCCCCGCGTGAAGCAGCAATTCGGCTTTGGTATTCAGGCACAGTGCCAGCAATTCTGGGTCGCTGGTTTGCAGCAAAACGGTGTCAATCAAACTTCGTGCTTCGGGGATTCTGGACAGCGACACGTAAACTCGAGCCAGCTCAAATTGCACGCGACAGGTTTCCAAAACGTTCGGTGCACACTCGAGTGCTTTTTGCAAGGTTGGTGTGCTTTCCTCGAGCAATCCCTTCAAACGGTAATTTATGGCTGCCGCACGCAGCCAAGGGTAGGCTTGATCGGGCGCGGCGGCTTCGAGCCAGTGTTCTGCCACCACCAGCGGTTCTGCACCATTCTCGAGCATTTGCGCAACATTGCCGTGCAAAACTTTGCGCCGCGCCTCGGGTAAATTCTGGTACATCCCTTGCCGAATCAGATCGTGCACAAAATGGTCACCCACTATCAAACTCGAGTTTTGTGCCTCCTCGAGCGCGTCCAAAACTGCAAATTCCGAAAGTCCAACAATACCCGCCAGCATTTTGGGCGTGAACCCTTGGCGCATCACGCACGCCGCTTGAAGCGCTCGTTTGGCGGGTTCGGACAACCTCGAGACGCGTTGTTCAATGACCGCCGCAACTTTGCTTGGCACGCGCAATTCGTTGTAATCGAGGCTCAGGTTGTCGAGTTGGCTTGTCCATGTCCCATCTATTTCTTGCAGCATCTGCGTTTCAAACAAGGCTTTGAGCGTCTCGAGGGCAAAGAATGGATTGCCACCCGATTGTTTGGACAACCAAGTCGCAAAACGCTTTGGTCCAGCCTCAAGACCGCTCAGGCTTGCCAGCAAGCTGTTGATGTCAGCCATTGTCAGCGGCTCGAGTTTGATCTCTAGCAAGATGCCATTTGAGCGCCAAGCAGCCATCGTTTTGCCAAGCGCGGAGTTCACTTCACTGCTGCGGTACGAGCCAAAAATGTTCACCACACCGCGCAATGCCAGAAAACTTAGAAACTCGAGGCTGGAGGCATCCGCCCATTGCAGGTCATCAATCACGATGGGCTTGGCTTCGGCTTCAAAGCATCGTGCCAGCGCCTCGAGCAGCCGCGCTTTGGCACTGATTGGGTCGTCGGTGCGCTGGTTGGCGTTGGGCAGCACTTCTGGAATCAAACGCGCCAGGTCTTCGCTGTAAACCCCCAAGTCGGGCAGCGTGGACAGTTGCGACCTTAAAAACGAGATCAGCGCCTGATACGGCACGTTTTCCAGACCCTCAAAACACGCCAGCCAGCGCGTGCGTGGCAGGACTTCCTCGAGCAGCCGCGTTTTGCCCGAGCCTGGTTCGCCAGACACCAAGACCACGGTCTGACTGGCAGTCTCGAGTGTTGCACGTTCTGTGTCTCGTCCGATCAATTGCGGTGGGCGCAAAATGGTAAATGGCACACTCGACTTGCCGACACTGGCAATTGAAGTCACCTCGAGCGGTGCGGCTTGACGAATGACCTGCACCAATTTGAGGGTGCTCTCGAGCGGCTCCAATGCCAATTCGCTTTGCAGTTGTTCGCGGAAGCGCTCGAAAACTTTTAATGCCTCGCTGCGACCTCCCGCCAAGTATTGTTGCTCGAGGTACAACGCCAGCACATCCTCGGACAGTGCATCGAGTGCCAGAATATTCTGTAACAAATGGCTGGCGGCAAGGTGATCATTTTGCGCTGCCAACGTTCTGGAATGTAACAGCGCCGCCTCCAGCCAAGCCTGCCGCAAGGTTTCGCGTTCGACCTCGAGCCAAGCCTCAAAACCGGCGGCTTGAATTTGAAAACCGCTTAAAAATTCTGATCTGTACAACGCCGTCGCCTCTTGCCAATCGGCTGCCCCAACGGCTTGCCGAAACAATTGCAAATCGGTTTGGACCTTAAACCGCAAACGATTGTCCTCGAGTTCTAACGCCCCAACCCAACCAAATTTTCTGGCTCGAGACAAGATCACCCGAAGTTGCCGCAACGCGTCGGCATCGGTGTTGTCGTCGCTAAACAAGGCACTTAAAGTATCTCGAGTGACCCAAGTCTGTTGACACGCCAGGTACACCAGCAACGCCACCGGTTTGGTGCTGGCAAGCATTTCGTGGCTGGCATCAAATTGGATGTGCGGGTTGTCTAAAAATCGAAACAACACGGTTCAGCACCTCCTATTTTACTTTAATTTGCTGATGAAGTGCTCGAGTTGCAACCTGGCAACCTCTTCGCCCGCCTTGATCGCGTCTGATTCGCGATTGAAACTGAAAATACCGATGCCGTCCATCTGAGGGCGCAACACCAAATCTGGCACGAACATGGCGAGCCTCGATTCGGTCATTTGAAACTGCATGATCTCGATTGAACGCATCATGGCTTGCATTCCGGTCATCACGCGGTCACGTCCGAGCAGGTGCTCCCACCAGCGAATCGGGCGGTCATCGAGGCTAAACTCGAGCGGGGCGAGTGGTCGGACATCAACTGCCAAAATCCGGTTCGCGCCCAGAAAATGCAGCGCATCAACTGGCACTTGATTGAGCAAACCGCCGTCGGTCAACAGCCGCTCGCCGACCCAAGTTGCATCTATCGCCCCTGGGAAAGCGATGGTACAACCTATCGCCTCGAGCAAATCGCCTTGGTACAAGTACGCCCCGCGCCCAGTCACCAAATCGGTGGCGGTCAAACACAGCGGCATCGGCAATTCCTCGAAGGTTTTGGGAATATGGGCGCTGAGCATTTTTTTGATTTCAGATAACCGCAGCATGTCTTTGAGAGGATTTAAATCTAGAAGACGTGCCAGCGACACGTCCCGCACAAATTTTTCGGCAACCTGGCTCGAGCAACCCGCCGCGAACAACGCCCCCAACAAACCACCCATGCTCGTGCCAGCAATCATGTCAGGCTTGACACCCTCAGACTCGAGCACCCGCATGACCCCAATGTGCGCGAAACCTCGAGCGCCACCACCGCCCAAAGCCAGACCAAATTTGACATGCGATTGCACCATGAATTTAGTCTATACGCGAATCGTCACTCGAGCAGCCTCGCCCAGCAAATGCACCGTGTCAATAAAGCGCACGACCCGAGTTTGAAAACCCATTGCAACGGATCGCGTCCGAGCACCATCACCAAACCGCCGCACGCCCTCGAGCAACTCGCCGTCGGTGATGCCCGTCGCGGCAAAGACAATGTTCTCGCCTGGGGCAAGGTCGTTGGTGGAGTAAATACGGTTTGGGTCAACGTTCATGGACTTGCAACGCATCAGTTCGGCGTTGTCGGCTGGCAGAAATTTGCCTTGAAAATCTGCCCCCAAGCACTTGATTGCCGCCGCCGAAAGCACCCCCTCGGGCGCACCACCCGACCCCATGAGGACATGCACGCCCGTCCCGCGCACCGCCACGGCAAGGCTGGCGATCACATCACCGTCACCAATCAATTTGACTCGAGCGCCGCACGCCCTGATTTCTTTGATTAAATTCTCGTGCCGTGGGCGATCAAGAACAACAACCACAACATCTTCTACAGGACGCTCGAGACTCTTGGCAACAGCTTTGAGGTTGGTGGCGACAGACCAATCCAAACTGACTTTGCCAGCCGCCGGAGGTCCAACCACCAGTTTTTCCATGTACATGTCGGGCGCACCCAGAAGCCCACCCTTTTCGGAGAGCGCAATCACCGCAATCGAATTTGCCAGACCTCGAGCGCAAGCGTTCGTGCCCTCCACGGGATCAACCGCAATGTCCACCTCGAGTCCACCCGCGCCAAGCTTTTCACCGATGTAGAGCATCGGGGCTTCGTCCATTTCGCCCTCGCCGATGACCACCCGCCCAGAGATTGGCAATTCGTTCAAGACGCGGCGCATGGCTTCAGTGCCAGCCTGATCCACCGCGTGCTTGTCACCCTTGCCGATGGTGTGGCTGGCAGCCAGGGCGGCTTGTTCGGTCAGGTGTACCGTCTCGAGCACCAAAGCGCGTTCCATTGATTTCATGGGGCAAGTATAGCCGTGAAAGCGGTTTGAGGCTTCGAGAGTTTGTTTACGCCTCGAGCGACAAGGTTTTGCGTATGGCAGTATTCACAATATTCACGCTCATGTTGCGTTTTGTTACTTGGCTTGGGCTGGTGTGGCACTGGGTTACAAACGCGAGGATTTGATGATGCCAGCCGAAGAAATTTCGGACGCCAAAGCCATGCGCGAACGGTTTAAATTTGTGGACGGCATTGTGCATGTAGCGCTCGAGAAATTTACGACCCCAGACGAACCACTCGAGTTTGCGCACCGCTCTGGACCGTTAAAAGTCACGCAACGTTGGTTGTTGCTCCACCCGATCACCCACGAGTTTCATCACAAAGGGCAACTGCTGGCATTGGCGCGAATTCTCGAGCATCCATTGCCTGGGGATATTGACACGGATTTGGTGCTGCCGTTCGAGTGAAACGAAATGAAATGCTCAGTTATGGATTTCCTGTTTTGACCCACTTAGCCACTCGTTCTGAAAGGTTACAAACCTGCTCCCACTCTTTGTCTTTGGCAAGATAACGCTCGTTTCCATATTGAGCCGTTTCTTTATCTTTTACTTCGTGGAACGTGGCATTTTGTACTATTGTCCGTAAATTTTCAACAAAACTATGGAGTTCAGTATCAGATAGAAATTGTAGCTCTCGGTGTGCAGCACTGGTGAATTGAAAATCCATTAAACTGTTACTTGTGGGTGTTGCGATAACCCCATTCCATCCTGAACTATACGTGGAAAAATCAAGACCATTACGCTTTTTGGGTAAGCCAATATTGCTTCCTGCGGCTACCTCAGCATTTGTTTGCAACAATTGCTCACTGATATTGATTTCATAGACTGAAAGACTCAAATCAGGGACACTCTTCTGACTGTCCCAAAATTCTTTACGAATGACATCTGCTAAAGCCTGACCTGGTTCAAAACTGCTTTTGTTACGCAATAGTCGCAGATAACCAGATTTCATCAATTCTCGATTATCCTGAACGGGTTGTTCGAGTTGAGAAATTGTATTTGTTGCAAACGACTCGACTTCATTAAGCCTCGAGCATCTCTTGTGCTGCCGAACGGACACCAGGGCTAGGATCTGTTTTTGACATTTTTTGAAGATATTGGCGAATGTCTTCAACAGAAATGAAACTAGCCAAGCCATAAACCGCACCTTCCCGCACCATAGGGTAATCATGAAGAGTCAACTTGAGAAGGAGAGGGATAACCTGCTCTGGGTCATCGATTTGTCCAGCAAATTCAGCCGCAGTGCTTAAAAAACCAGGCTCGAGTGAACCGCTACGAATCAGATTCAATAATACCATTGGTTCTTTGTCTGTAAGATATTCAAACATTGCATCACATGGTCCGCCCCATTTTGATTCGAGTAAGTATTGTCTTGCAACTTCAAGCAATTTACTGGGATTATCAACAGTTTGAAAGCCCCCAAAAGTTGGGGATTGACGTAAAATTTCCAGCAGATTAGATTTAGTTATTTCTAATGCTCGAGAGTTCACTTGCGAAGCAGTTTTTGAAATAATTGTTTCAGGGTTTAGTTGTGATACTGAAAGCCCTGCAACTATTGCAACTGTAATCAAAACGTTACTTTTGTATGGTGTACTCCAATCTGATATTCCATACTCAGACACTGAAGTGATCGTATTCATTTTAACTCCTCAAAGTATTCAGCTTTCAAAACGCTCTTAAACGTTTCGTATACTTGCAGGTGGGCTTGCAGAACCCAATCATATATTCCCTGTGCATTAGGAAATACGGGTAGAGCGAAGTCTAAATGGTGATCTATATCTAAAACCATGATGTCTTTGCCCGTATTTAAATTTCTTTGAGGATAAGCAATAATAACATTCTGTAAATCTTGTCCAACGCGTAATACAACTTGTTGTACATTTTGAATTGTTACTCTATTTCCCCAAGTTTGTGGGATTGGAGCAAGCGAAGCAAAAACTCTTTCTGGTGTATCCTCAAGTGATAGATGATTTACATATCTTAACGCAAGTCGGCGATATGCTACTGGTTTTGTAACTTCATTATGTTTAGAAACAACATTTTTAAGCACCATGAAAAAACTATCAAAACCACTATAATTAACGGCATTAAACGTGATCATTCCATTTCCTAACTGAATAAATTCATTAGTTTCTGGGTTACGAAACCGATAACGAACAATATCTTGTAATTCTTCGTTATCAGTGGTCTCAGACATTGGTTTGCCGTCGGGTCCAATTTGGATCGTGAACGTTTGCCCTTCGATTCGTTCCTCATTTTTGAACTCAGGTAAGTGCTTTTGAAGACCCATGCGAACAGTCTCAAGTGGAATAGTGGTGTTATAGCGCAAGTCAAACACAGCTTCAACAAGCGGCGCTCGAGTTAGACGTGGGTGGTTATTTGAGGGTGTCATAATTGAGTTTCAAATTGAAATTTAAGCCAATGTGACTAAAACCTCACTTGCAGTATATTCCATAATATGTTCTAAAACTGTGCAAAGGCTGTGCAACACGATTCAAAACAAAATTTGGAATTTTGATATGTTTTTCCCATAATTGCGTTTTCTTAATCCGCAGCCATCTCGAGATCGTAAACCTTCAACTCGTCATAATACGCATTGCGTTCCACCGCCACACGTCCCGCTTTTTTGATCAAATCCACCATCTTCTGCGTGGTCAACCCAAGCGGACTGACCGCTCCTGCGGCGTGCGCAATGTGCTCTTCAATGATCGTGCCGTCAATGTCACTAACGCCCCAGTCCAGCGCAACTTGCACCAGGTCGCTCGAGATCATGACCCAGTAACCTTTGACGTGATCAAAATTGTCCAGGTAAATCCTCGAGACGGCAAGGTTGCGCAGATCGTCGATGCCTGTCGTAAATTCGGTTTTGCCCAAGTTGAACGCCAGCGCATTGGCGTCGGGTTGAAACGCCAGCGGGATAAAGCTGTGAAAGCCTCCCGTTTCGTCTTGTAGCGTGCGCAATCTGTCAATATGGTCCAGGCGTTCCTCGAGCGTTTCGATATGCCCGTAAAGCATGGTGGCATTGGTGCGAATGCCCAAACTGTGGGCTTCTTTGTGAATTCTTAACCAGTCATCGGCTGAAACTTTGCGTTTGGCAATCTCGAGCCGCACACGGTCTGCAAAAATTTCTGCCCCGCCCCCTGGCATGGCGGCAAGTCCTGCGGCTTTCAGTTCGGTCAAGACCTCGAGCGTGGTTTTTTTGGCAATGTGGCTGAGATGCTCGATTTCGGCGGCGGTGAAGGCTTTGACTTGCAAACCAGGAAATTCGGCGTTTAGAGCACGCACCATTTCGGGGTAGTAACTCCAAGGATGGGTCGGATGATGCCCGCTGCTCATGTGCAGTTCCTGCAAGCCCGGTTCGTACTTTTCGCGCACGTGGGCGACCACATCTTCAACGCTGTAATCCCAAGCTCGAGCCTCATTTTTATTCGCAGCAAAGGCGCAGAACGTGCAACCGACGTAACAAATGTTGGTGAACTCGAGGCGCATGGAATGCACGAAGTAGGTTTTGTCGCCGTTTTTGCGCTCGCGCACCACGTTTGCCAGTCTCGAGAGGGTGTTGAGGTCGTGCGTATCGTACAAAAGCATGCCCTCGGCAAAATTAAGGCGCTCACCCGCCATGACTTTGGCAGCGATCGGCTCGAGTTTGGGATCAAGAATCTTCATGCCTTCACTGTAGTCCTTAAGGCGTGGGGCAGGTGTCTCGAGTAGAATGTTGACGTGTCTGATTCAAACGTTCATGCTTGGTTTGAAACGCTGGTGCATCATGCCAGCGATTTGATTGTGGTGCTCGAGGAAAATGGTCTTGTTCGGTACGCCAATGATGCCAGTTTAAAACTTTTAAACCTGTCACCTGAAGCACTTCTCGGGCAGCATTTTTGGCAGGATGTGTTGGGTTTAACCCCCGCAGACGCCAGACTCTTGCAAAACTCGAGTGAACCTTTTGAGTTGCCGTTCGACGAGCGCGATCTGATCTTGCAAGTCTCGAATTTATTGCACATTGCCGAATTGCGCGGCGTGGTGGTGAACGTGCGTGACATGACCAACAGCAAGAACCTCGAGCGGAGCTTACGTTATCAAGCGCTGCACGACCCCTTAACCGACCTACCGAACCGTCGTTTGTTCGAGGCAGAACTGGGTCGAGCTTTGCCGCCCGAATCGTTGCTGGCGGTGTTGTTTATTGATTTGGATGGTTTTAAACAAGTCAACGACACTTACGGTCATGATGTTGGCGATGATTTGCTGGTGCAAGTTAGCCAGAGAATGCAGTTTTGCTTGCGCGAAACCGACACGCTGGCGCGAATTGGCGGCGATGAATTCACGGTGCTGCTCGACCCAATCGAAAATTTAACCGAAGCCATGCTGATTGCTGAACGGATTATTGCCGTGATTCAACCCGTCTTTAAACTCGAGCATCACGAAGTGCGCGTGAATGCCAGCATTGGTGTGGTGCTCGAGGAAGATGGCATCAGCAGCGATGAGATTGTGCACCGTGCCGATGTTGCCATGTATCAAGCCAAACGAAGCGGCAAGGGCAAAGTCGTGTCCTTCAATGCGGACATGCTCACAGATACTTTTACAGCCCATTGATTACACTGTTAAAATGACAATGCTTTATCTTGGTACGGGTGGCTTTTCCAACGAAGATTGGGTCGGGATTTTTTACAACCCAAGCCTCAAGAAAACCCAGTGGCTCGAGTTTTACAGCCATCAGTTTAACGCCGTGGAAATCAACAGCACGTTTTATGCCGTGCCAGGGCAGAAAACCTTTGCTTCAATGCTCGAGCGATCTGGCGGGCGTTTGATGTTTTGCGCCAAATTGCACCGTTCGTTCACGCATGATGTTTTCATTCCCAAGCTTGCCGCCGATCAAGCCGCCGCCGAGCGGTTTAAATTCACGGTGCAACCGATGTTGGATGCTGGAAAACTCGGTCCGTTGCTGGCTCAATTTCCGTTCGCCTTTAAGAACACCAGCGATTCTCGAGCTTATCTGGTACGGCTTGCCGAGTGGTTCGCGGGCGTGGATGTGGCAGTCGAATTTCGTCATGCCAGTTGGGACAAGGAGATTGTCTATCAATTTCTGGCAGACATTGGTTTGCATCCCGTCAGTGTCGATTTGCCCGCACTCGAGGGATTGCCCGCAGCCGTCTTGCGCCGTGACAAGCTGGCGTACATACGTTTACATGGGCGCAACCGTGCCAATTGGTTTGACGGTAAAGACGCTGCCGAACGTCACGATTATTTGTACACGCCAGCCGAACTTGAACCGTGGGTGACAGCTTTAAAAGCCTCCAAAGTCAAGAATGCGTT
>JANMUC010000537.1:0-15285 GCA_031391225.1 Deinococcales bacterium | reverse complement strand
GGCGTGTTTGGCTTGATACCAAAGAAGATTTTGCCGAACTAACTGCCGCTACTAATGATGTCCGAGGTCGTGAATCTAGGGGTGGTGTGAGTTTTTTTGGTTGTGCCAAAGATGGCAAGGTGGTTTCGGTTTACCGAGATTACTTGTTGTACTGGGATATTCTAAGTGACCGACTAGAATCTTTGGTAACTGATTGTTTGGCTGGACGAATCGGGGCTTCTCGGGTGGCTCTAGGATTCAGAGACGGTCAAGAGTCTGATTTTATTTTACGCAACGAAAATGGGGTTGTACTTAGGCAATCAGAACAAAATCGTCCTTTTGCCCTACTTTTTGCCCCAGCAAATTCGGTCTATGGCACATCGGCAAAATCCATGCTACAAACCACTTTGCAAACCTTACGCGAAGCCAAAATACCTGTTTATGTGGTGGCACTCGAGCAGCCCAAGGACAAAAGTGGTCAGACCATAGACGCTGCACAAGTGGCTAAGTTGTTGCGTTCCGAACTTGCTGAACCTGTATTTGAAGATGTCACAGGGAATTTTCTTGATAAGTTCTCAAATTACTTGTTGTCGCCAATGAATTTAATACTTTTTAATGCCAAAGGTATTCCCGTAGATGGTTATTTTCTGGCAGATTTACCTGACGGCGTTGATTTTTTACCCAATTCGTTAGCACAAGGGTTGCTCGAGTATGGTTTATGATCAAAAGTCGTGAGTGGCTGGGCTTAATCTCACTTTGTGTGGCGATTGTGGCGTTGCTACTAACTTTTGAAATCGCTGAGGTCAACCGCAAGAATTTACGGGCTTTAGCCGAAGCGGTCAATCCAAACATTCTGGTTTTACGTCCCGATGCAGCTATAAATCAAAGCACGTATCAGCAATTGCTCGAGAAATTTAATGGCGCGGTAGGGCTGGATAAAACCGAGATGGCAACTTTACAAGCCATTGCTGGGGTCAAACGAATCTCTAAACGCGGTTCACAATTTTCTGTGATGGGCAAAGAATTTCGGATTGTTCAAATAGAAACTGATGCTGAATTTGTGCCATTGCTCAATTTGCAACTTGAAAAAGGCAAGAATAGCGACAGTGCCAGCCGAATCCCCAGTGCAGTTATTGGGTCAATTACGGCTCGAGAATACTTTGGTCAAACCGACCCGATTGGCAAACCTCTTGATACTGGTTATGGTTTGGTACGGGTCACTGGGGTGCTGAAACCCATCCCCAAGGATTTACTCGAGTTACGTGCTTTGGATGCTGCGATTTTGCTAACCCCCGATAAGTCCAACGCACGTCCCTTTGTTTTTACGGGTTTTATTGAATTTGAGGCAGGACAAGGCAAAGCTGTACAAGCTCGAGTTGAAGCTACCCTTAAAAAGTTTGAGATTGGGGCGTTATACACGGTTATCACTGCCGAGCAATGGCTTGGTCGCCCTTATGTGTTTCGGCGCGAAGTGGCTGCGGGTTTGGGGCAAGCGGTCACATGGACGGTGCTTTTAGCGGTCTTAGCGGCAATGGCGAACTTACTGAATTTATTTGCTTTGCGGGTTTGGAATCGTTTGCCAACCTTGGCAGTTCAACGAGCCGTTGGTGCAACCCAACAACAGATTTTAATCGGTGTCTTGCTGGATGTACTGCGGTTAGGCTTACTGGCTTCGCTGGCTGGTGTGACTTTGTACATTTTCCTTTTACCTGTCTTGCAACAGATTTTTATCGGACTGCAAATCACGCCTATTCTGGCATTGTTAGCAGTTCTGCTCGGGGTTGGTATGGCGATGCTGGCTGGGCTACTGCCAGCCCTGTGGGCAGCTAAATTACCGGTGGTCATGACTTTACGCGAACGACCCAAACCAATTTTTCGGGAAGCCATCGGTTTACTGGGCGTGGTGGTTGGTGTAGCTGCGTTACTGACTTCAATTTCGATCAGCCAAGGCGCGACGGCTTGGGTCAATCAACGCATCGAAGAATTAGGCGGTCGTCGGGTGGTTTATTCTGCAATTACTGGACCTTTTGACCAGATTCGCTCAATTCGGGCTAAAATTCCTGTGGATTACCAAGATTTTCTAACCGTGCCTAACGCGCTTCTCGAGAACAAGGCTTTTGTTTATAACGATGCGATGCGTTGGGATTTGCGCCCACCAGACTGGGATGCCAGCGCACCCAAATCTCGTTATTACCAACTTATTTTTCGGGTCACACCAAGTTATTTTGAATTTGCAGCCCGAAAATTGGTAACTGGGAAATACCCACAAACCGTAGGCGAAATGGTGATTGGTGAAAATTTTTTGGCAAAGTGGTTTGGCAAGACCAGCCCTCAAACCATCCTTGGACAAAAAATAGTTTTTAAGCAACGGGTGTTTACCCCAGACCCGATTGAGCAGAGCCTCGAGACTCGGGTTTTTACCATTGTTGGTGTGTTTCGCGGTGGTGACTGGGAAACTTTTGGCGATACTTTTGGCGGGTCAACCATTGCGCTGTTCGACCCAAAAGATGCCGACATCAACTTATTGCGCGGCGAATTACACCTGCTCATCTCGAGCCAGCAGAATTTTGATCAAGCGGTCACACAACTTAACCAGCATTTAAGTAAACGCCATCCTGGTAAGTTCGCACCCACAGAAGCGGTGTACCCCGCAGGGGATATGCAGCCGATTCGAGCTACACTCGAGCAAACTTCGCTAGGCTATGCGGCATTTGCTTGCTTAACACTGTTGATTGGTGGTTTTGGTTTAGCCATGGTGATGCTGGTGCGGGTGGGAAAACGACGCAACGAAATTGCTCTGCGCCGAGCGGTGGGGGCAACTGCACTGGGTATTCAACAACAGTTTCTGCTCGAGAGTGCTAAGTTCTCGATGCTTGGGGGTTGTCTGGGTCTAGGTTTGGGCTTGGGTGGTGCATGGTTGGTGGCTTTGGCTTCGCCTTGGAATTTTTTAATCACTTGGCAAATACTGCCTGTTGCCTTGGGTGTTTCGTTATTGATTGGACTTGGATTTGGTTGGCATCCAGCTTTTCAAGCCGCCCAAATTGCCCCTGCTGAAGGGTTACGCACAGGAGAATAAACTGGTTGCGCACAGGAGAATAGCCAATGATTCAACTTCAAAACATCGCTAAGACTTACCGCAAAGGCACAAGCACCATCAATGCGCTTCACGACTTCAACCTCGAGATTGGCACAGGCGAATACGTGGCGATAACAGGCTCGAGTGGCAGTGGTAAAAGCACTTTACTCAATATCCTGGGTTTACTTGATCGTCCTTCAAGTGGCACGTATATCTTGGATGGTCATGCCAGCCAGCAACTCGCTGACCAAGCTGCTTCGGGTTTAAGAAACCGCCTGATTGGCTTTGTCTTTCAGAGTTTTCATTTGATTCCAGAACGCAACGCATGGCAAAACGTTGCTTTGCCGCTCGAGTACACCCAAACTAATCTTGCTGAACGCAAAACTCGGGCTTATGCAGCCCTTGAGAAGGTCGGTTTACTCGAGCGAGCCGAGCATCGTCCTAATGAACTCAGTGGCGGTCAGGAACAACGGGTTGCGATTGCACGGGCTTTGGTCAATCAGCCCAAACTAATTTTAGCAGACGAACCAACTGGTAATTTAGATGCAGCCACAGGGCGGAGTATTCTCGAATTGCTCGAGAATTTACAATCGGATGGTTCAACGCTGGTTTTGGTAACGCATGACCCAAATGTGGCAGCTCGAGCGAGCCGCAAAATTGAGTTGCGTGATGGGCAGATTCTCTAAATTTTCCAAGGTTCAAGGGTTTACAAATTAGCTCTACTTTGAAAATTTACTTCTATCTACGAAAGTTGGATATCCAATTTTCGTTACATCCGGTTTCAGGGATATTAAGTTTCAAAAACGAACCTTAAAAACACAAATGCCACGCACTCGAGAAAATACAGATTTTAGCCAGTTTCAAGTTGCGAAACCCATCCCAAAATCTATGCTCGAGAAACCATTGAGGATTTGGCTTTTAAGACACTACTCGAGTACTATTGTTTCATACTTGCAGGTTATGCCCGAGTCAGCACCCAAGATCAGCACCTCGAACTTCTCAAACCAAGTTTTGCAACCGTATGCGCAAAAATCACGTCGATCCCACCCGCGCCGATGGTTTCTCGAGCCACCCCGACGCGCCACCAGCCGTCGTCCCTTGCGACCAAAATGCCGGTGGCTTGGGCTTGCAGTTTTGCGCTAACGTCTTTGGGGTTGCTAGGTGCAATCCAGAGCGTGCGGTAACTCGAGCGTCCAGTTTTTGGGTTGTCTTGCCGCAAGCCGAGCAGCAAACCAGACTGGGTTGGTTGGGTGTTTTGGGCGAAGGCGGCAAGAAGTGTGCTCGAGATGCTGAAGGCTGCCGCAAGGTATCGTTTTTTCATATGGTTTAGTCTAAAACGCAAACATGATTCAAAGCGTATGAAATCGTTTTGTTCGTGCAAGACTTAAAATTTAGCGCTATTGCCAAAGTTGCAATTCTGCGACAACTTTTGAATCTCTTTTTTCGTAAACTGAAGTTATGAGTTTACCCAAACGCAGTGAAGTCGTAAAAGAGAAAACCTGGAGTGTCGAAACCGTCTTTGCCAATGAAGCAGAGTGGCGAAAAGCCCTCGAGACATTGCCTGCATCGGCTGGCGAAATTGCCAAGTACGCTGGACGGTTAAGCGAATCTGGCACGGTCTTATTTGAGGCATTAAAACTTCGTGACCGCATCATGATGGAGGCTTACAAGATCAGCATGTACGCAAGTTTGCTGTCTTCAATTGAAGGCACGAACACGACCTACTCGAGCATGAATGCCGAAATGGCATCGGCGGGAGCACAATTGTCTGGCGCGGCGGCATTTTTTGGTCCTGAACTGATTGCTACAGACGACACGAAACTCGAGCAATTTTTGCGTGACGAACCAAAGCTCGAAATTTATCAGCATTATTTTGACGAGTTGCGTTCAGAGCGCGATCATGTGCGCAGTGGCGAGGTCGAAATGCTCTTGGCGCAAGCCAGCGATCCACTCGGGGCGGTTCACAGCATCTCGAGCGCGGTGAATGATGCCGACATGAAATTTAAGAGCATTTTGCGCGACGAGCAAGAAGTTGAAGTGTCACACTCGAGCGTTGGTGAATATCTTTCGGACACCAACAACCAAGTGCGCCGTGCTGCTTTTGAGTCTTATGCCGACGGGCATTTGGCGTTTCAAAACACGCTCGCGGCGACCTTGCAGGGCAGCGTAAAAAGTTATGTGTTTAAGGCACGAGCCAGAAATTACGGCTCGAGTTTAGAAATGAGTTTGGCGCGAAACCACATTCCATTGCGGGTGTATGAAAATCTGCTCGAGACGTTCAAAGAGTATCAGCCCGTCTGGCACAAGTATTGGCGGCTCCGCAAGCAAGCCATGAATGCGCAGTTGCGCACCAGTGACGCGCCCATCTACGAATCTCCAGCGCCGCTTGTGGCGAGCACCAAAGTTACCTTTTTGGAGGCATCTCATTTGGTCATTAAAGGCATGGCACCGCTCGGCACGGAATACACCGAACCGATGCGCAAGGGTTTACTCGAGCAACGTTGGGTCGATTGGGGTCAGAATCAGGGCAAGGGCGCGGGCGCATACTCGAGCGGCGCTCAGGGAACGCACCCATTTATTTTTATGAGTTGGACAGACGATCTGTATTCGCTTTCGACGCTGGCGCACGAGCTAGGACACTCGATGCACTCATATTTTAGCAATGCCACACAACCTGCAATTTACACTGAATACAGCATGTTTGTTGCCGAGGTTGCCAGCAATTTCAATCAGGCGATGGTTCGCCACGATCTTTTAAAATCGGCAACCGACAAAACCGCAAAACTGGCGTTGCTCGAGGAAGCGTTCTCGAATTTTCACCGCTATTTGTTTGTCATGCCGACCCTGGCGCAACTCGAGCGTGAAATGTACGAACGCGTCGAGCGTGGCGGTTCGATCAATGCCCCGTTTTTAAGCGAACGCCTGGTCGAATTGTTTTCTGAAGGATACGGCGGATCGGTTGAGATTGATGCGACGCGTTTGGGCGCATCTTGGATGAATTTCGGGCATTTGTATTCGCCGTTTTACGTGTATCAGTACGCCACAGGGATTGCCGCCGCAAATGCCTTGGCACGCGATGTGCTTACAGAAGGCGAACCCGCCGCAGGGCGCTACATGGAGTTCTTAAAAACGGGCAGCTCGAGGTATCCGATTGATGCTTTAAAACTGGCAGGCATTGACATGAACAGTCCAGAACCGGTGCAACGCGGTTTTGAAGTGCTCAAAAGCATGGTTGACGAACTCGAGACGGTCATTTGAGCCTTTAGTTTCTGTTAATCATAAGTATGATGAAATTGTCGTGGAAAATGAACACTGGCTTTATTTTATCTTCGGTGAAAAATGATTAAAGTCAGGCTTGTGGAAAGCTTGGATTTGCATATTTTATACCAAGTTTAGATATGCTTTCCATTGCCACTTTTGAAATATAAAGTGGTACAAGTTTGACCATTTCACGCTATAATTAGAGGTGTATGAGTGATTTAATTGTGGAAGACTTCAAATGAAACACCTTGAGGAGCGTAAGATCACAGCAATTCAAACCGTTTGTAAGGAGTTACTATGAAAATCAAGACAACTGATCTAACATATCGAATCCCACTCCTCCAGCAAAAACCCTATCAAACCCCCAAGCTCGAGGTTCACGAGGCATACAACGCCCTGACCGCCGGCATTGGGCTTTCTATCGGTTTGGTACAACCATTCCCCTCCTTACTCGACGATTCCGTTAGCCTCGATCCACAGGAGTTTGGAATATGAATCTCAAAAATGTTTCCTGGATTTTGCCACTTTTTCTGGTTGTGTCTTGCTCGCAAACCCCAAGGATCAACACCACGCCCATAGATTCAATTGTCCTGGGTACAGTATCACTAGGAATTGGTGCTGATGCTGGAAGCTCGAGCGTTCGCATTTCACCGCGAGTTGCGTTGCCTGACAATGCCGTGACTTTTGGCACACCAATATTCGTCACATATAACGATGGCGCAACCCGTTACCTCAGCGCAAGATTTCCAGTGACTAACAACACCGCCACGGCTTTCACCAACCTAACTTTGTACGCTTACAACAAAAATGGTTCTGGCATTGGTGGAACTGCCATTCAAAACCTAGTGAATTTTAATGGTGCAAACACACCCGATGTTAACGCCCAAAGCCTGTTACCGATCCATAAAACAGACCCAGGCATTCCAAATCCAAGCATTGACGCCACCAACGCCGATTTTCAAGCGTTTAACGTTGATGATACCCAAGTCCTGACCGCGCAAGCCCTTGCCCCTGTCCTAGCTACGATCACCGCGTCAGATACTATTTTGCAATACGGCTTCGTTGCCCGCAACTCCACTGGCACTCGAGCCATTGCCGCAAACGGCGGGACAGGTTCAGTCACCATTGCTTACAAACTGCCCGATGCCAACGTCAACGCCGCCTACAAATTTATTGCAAACTTTGTGCTGGCAGACGACACCCTGAATACTCGAGTCACCCGTGGTCTAGACGATACCACAGCCGCCGCAGACGCTCGAGCAACCGCGATTGCAGCCGATGAAGTCTTTTTGATTGGCGACGATACAGACGTTGCCGTAAATGGTTCTCAGCGTGTCACCAACACGTTAACCGCCACCAGCACAACTACCCCAGTCTGCTTGATTTCAACTTTGGCATGTAGCCTAACTACCACTGTGTCTTCAACTGGCACTGGAGCAGCTACTGTTGGCAATTCATATTCAATTGGTATTACTGCCACACCAGCCGCAGGGACAGCCTTGACCGATGTTGAAGTGGACTGGGGCGACGGCACTCCTCCAGTTAATCTTATCCCACCCACCACTGGAGCATCGCACCCATATGCAATCGCTGGTCCATTTACCATCACCATCACGGCATCTGACAGCAACCTTGATACGGCAACAACTTTATCTAATGTAACTGTGAGTCCATAAGCTCAAACTGACGTTCGCAGCTAAAGCTCGAGAGACCTAACCCGTCTCTCGAGCTTTTTTGTATGCCTTGATGATTCAATTATTGAAAACTCGAGAATTGATCTCGAGTTTTATTGCCAATCGCTTGGGCGGTCACCCAAACCAAGTTTCCACGCCACCGCCTCTGCCACACGTCTCGAGGCTTGCCCGTCGCCGTAAGGATTTGGTTTGCCGCGCATGGCATTTAAAGTTTCTTGGCTCGAGAGCAGTTCGTTAACGGTATTGAAAACACCCTCACCGGTTGTTCCAGCCAATTTGAGGACACCTGCCACCAATCCCTCTGGGCGTTCGGTGACGTTGCGCAGCACGACCACAGGCACGCCCAAAGTCGCGCCGCTTTCTTGCACCCCACCCGAATCCGTGACCAGCAAACTCGAGCGAGCCATAAGCGCCGCCATCGCGCCAAACTCGAGCGGCTCGAGCAAACTGAAGTTTTTGATGTGCTCCAGTTCTGGATAAATCGCTTCGCGCACCGCTGGATTGAGATGCACTGGAATCACAAAATGCGTGTCGAGGTGCAAGTTGGCAACTCGAGCCAAAGCAGCGGCAAGTTCGCGCATGACAGGCAGGTTCTCGCGGCGGTGCATGGTCACGGTGACAATGCGCTTTCCTATCGGGAGTTCGGGCGCAACACCACGAGTGCTGGCGAACAACACCGCATCAACCTCGGTTTGACCCGTCACAACAACACTCGAGCTTCCTTTGCCTTCTTTGTAAAGATTCTCGGCTGAACCCCTGGTTGGCGGTAAATCCAAATCGGTGATGACGCTCGTGAGTTTGCGGTTTGCTTCCTCTGGAAAGGGTTCGCGCATACTTCCAGAACGCAATCCCGCCTCGACGTGGGCGACAGGAATCTGTTCGAAAAAAGCTGCGAGTGCCACCGCAAACGAGGTCAGGGTGTCACCATGAACCAACACGTAGTCTGCTTTGAGTTCGCGCAGTTTTTCGGCTGCGGCAGGTACAATTTTGCCCATCAATCCAGGCAAGGTTTGCCGCTCGGTCATGACCTGCAAATCATCGTCGGGAACAATGCCAAAAATCTTTAAACCATCCTCGACCTGCTGACGTTGCTGACCCGTGCTCAAAATCTTCACTTCGAGCAAGGGGTTTTGTTCAAGCGCCAAAATCACTGGAGCCATCTTGATTGCCTCTGGGCGCGTTCCAAACGCCACCACCACACGCTTTAACTGGTGAATACCTTCACACTCCTTCAACACTCGAGTTTAAGAATTTGGGTTGGCAAGTGCTTTTTTCGCCTCGAGTTTGACTTCCCGAAGCCGCACTTGGGCGACAAACGCCAGCATCACCACCACGCCAATCACTGTCGTGATGATGACCACGGCTCGAGCGTGTTGTAAAACCATGCCGACCACGTTTAACGCCAACGTTGCGCCCCACAAAATCAGCACGCTGCGGCGTTGGTCAAAGCCACGTTTTAACAGCAAATGATGCAAGTGGTCTTTGCCTGGGGTGTCGGGGCGCACGCCGCGCATCAGACGTTTGACCACAACTTGGGTCGTGTCAATAATCGGTACCAGCAAAATCACCACGGGCGCGAGCAAACTGGCAAACGCCGCAATTTTGACTGTGCCTAAAACAGACACGGCAGCCAGCGTGTACCCAATAAAAGTCGCGCCAGCATCGCCCAGAATGATTCTCGAGGGATTGAAATTGTGACGCAAAAATCCGAGGCACGCGCCTGCCAGTGCCGCCAGAATTAAAGTTGCGGCGGCTCGAGAAGAGAATTGAGCGCTGAGTGCCAGCAGACAGATTGAACTGATAAATCCCAAGCCGCCAACGTTACCGTCGATGCCGTCAAGCAAATTGACGGCATTGGTGATGCCCACAACCCAGAATAACGTCAGGGCGGTGTCTGCCCAAACTGGCAAGAAGCTGATGTCAATCCGAATGCCATTCACGACCAACAAGCCTGCGCACAAAAATTGGACGACCAGCCTAAACACGCTCGGCAACTCGAACTGATCGTCAATAAAACCAATCAGCACCAAAATAGCGCCGCCCAAAATGATTGCCAGGACTTGCACGTTCACCGTTGCCAAAATGAGTGGTTTGAGCGCAATTGCCACAATCAACGCCGCAATCACACCCGCAAAGACGGTCAGACCGCCAAGGTTCGGCAAAATTTCTTTGTTCAAACGCCGTTCGTTGGGTTTATCGCCCAAACTTTTTTCCACAGCATAATCTCTGACTCGAGGCACAAAAAACCAGGTCACCAGAATTGCCGTGATAAAAATTGCCATCACCGGCAGCAACCCAACCTCGAGCGCTCCAGACACGCCCAGCATTTTTAAGAACTCAGTCACGACTGAATTCTACTCGAGAATGTGAGGGGAGTTCTCACAGAATGCCTTACTTGGTTCCGTAAATTCGGTCACCCGCATCGCCAAGCCCAGGCACAATATAGGCGTGATCATTCAGGTGCGAGTCGAGCGCCGCCACCACGATCTCGACATCGGGATGCGCCTCTTGAACTCGAGCCACGCCTTCTGGAGCAGCGATAATGTTCAGCAGTTTGATGTTTGACGCACCGGCTTTTTTCAGTTCCGCAATCGCATCCACAGCGCTGCCACCCGTGGCGAGCATGGGGTCAACAATAAACACTCGGCGTTCTGAAATGTCACTCGGGAGCTTGGCGTAATAACGCACCGGTTGTTTGGTGACAGGATCGCGGTATGTGCCAATATGCCCGACTTTGGCGGCGGGGACAAGTTTTAGAATGCCGTCAACCATGATCAAACCGGCGCGAAGAATACCAACCAACGCCAGCTTTTTACCCGAAAGCATTTTGACCGTTGCGCCCTGAACCGGCGTGGTGATTTCGACATCTTCGAGTTCCAAATCGCGCATGGCTTCAAACGCCATCAGCATCGTGATTTCGGTCACGAGTTCACGAAAATCCTTGCTGCCGGTGCGTTCATCACGGATGAGGGCGAGTTTGTGTTGAACGAGCGGATGGTTAATGACGGTCAGGCTCATGATAAAAGGCTAACACGAAACCCGAACCGAAACGATGGACTGGGATTTAAAAATAACTTCGTTTTCCGCGAAAGGGTGAACACGAAATTCACCCGTTCAGGACAATGTTTTTTGCAAAAGCCCGAGGGCAAAATTGAGAACTCAAGCCATCTCGAGCATCAACAGGGCGCGTTTTAACTTTTCCTCAAAATTGCTGTGATAAGCCGCTTCGTCACGCTCGAGAAACCAATGCAGATCGTGCAAGGTGGTCAAGGCAACTTGCGCTGGAAGACGGGCAGCAACACTTTCAGATTCGGCTGTTGCCAGTTCGAGGGCGTATTTGATTGCCATTTCGGGCTTTAGGGTATCAAAAGTTCCAGTCATCAACAGCGCGTAATCTCTGGCGGGATCATCCCACGTGCTTTTTGCCCAATCCACAATCAAAACATCGTCTGGGGCGGCAAACAAAACATTGGCGTGCCACAAATCGAGGTGACACAAACCGGCAATACCATCAAAGACAGAAGTCTCGAGTGCCGCATGAACGGCTTTAAAAAGTGGCTCGAGTTTATTTCGTTCAGGTACAGCGTCCAACGTTGCATGAAAACGCTCGAGACGAGCTTGAATCGCTTCTTGGTTGATCGGATTTGCCATGTGACCGTGCAATCCGCGTAAGAATTTACCCAGGTTTGGCAACGCGGCAGCCACATCGTCAGCTTGCAGCGGTGTGCCGTGAAAACGTCGCATGACCAGCACATCCCAACCCTCGAGTTCGAACGTACCGAGCACGAACTCGCCAAGCCCCGCCCGCGCCATGTGCGCCGCCTCGAGTTTGTGCATTCCCGTGCTTTTTCGGTAGACCTTGACGACCGAATCCCGAGATATAGACAGGTAAACCCTCGAGTGGAAGCCGCCACCCAAACGGGTTAAAGCTCCTAGATGGTCTTGGAGTTCTTGTTCGATTCGGTCACTAACGCGCACATCACGCATCTTAACCCGATGGACAGCTTGGCGAATAGTTGACTTCTTTTGTAATTTAAATGACAGCCTCAAAACTCCCGAACAGCGCATGATAACATTGCCGCTGGTACTGGCAACACAATCAATTCAAACTCGAAAAACTCTAGCCACGCACAAATTAAACGGAGGAAGTCATGTCATACGTTCATCCCGAAGTTCTGGTCAGCACCGATTGGGTTTTTGATCATCACAAAGACGCCAAGATCAAACTGATCGAAGTCAACGAAGATTTTTTGCTGTACGAGCAAGCCCACATTCCAGGCGCAATCAAAATGGACTGGCACACCAATTTGCAACGCGACGACATCCGCGACTTTATTGACGAAAAAGCCTTTGCAACCCTCGTCTCTAGCCTCGGGATCAGCAACGACGACACCGTGATATTTTACGGCGACAAAAACAACTGGTGGGCGTGCTATGCGTTCTGGTTCTTTAAGTACAACGGGCATACGGATGCCAGAGTCATGAACGGCGGACGTGCCAAATGGGTGGCGGACGGC
Source organism: Deinococcales bacterium (assembly GCA_031391225.1). GTDB lineage: Bacteria > Deinococcota > Deinococci > Deinococcales > JAAFIG01 > JANXTZ01. Next base: position 2,758 of record JANMUC010000537.1, on the reverse strand, counting down.
AAACCAACCACCACCGACGTTCCAACGTACCCCACAGGCAAATACGTTGTGCCATACCGCGACGCCAGCATCCGCGCCTTCTCGCTGGATGTTTTAAAGCACCTGGTCGATGTCAACCGAGGCACGGGCGCACTGGTGGACGTGCGCAGCCCCGACGAATTCAGTGGCAAAGTCACCCACATGCCCAACTACCCACAAGAAGGCGCACTGCGCGGCGGACACATTCCAGGCGCTCAGAGCATTCCGTGGTCGCAAGCCGCCAATGAAGACGGCACGTTCAAAAGCTTTGACGAACTCAAAGCCTTGTACGAAGGCAAAAACGTCACGCCCGAAAAAGACGTGATTGCCTACTGCCGCATTGCCGAACGCTCGAGCCACACCTGGTTTGTGCTGAAATACTTGCTTGGTTTTGAGAACGTTCGCAATTACGATGGAAGCTGGACGGAGTGGGGCAATATTGTTGGTGTGCCAATCGAAAAAAACGTGTGAGAGAAAGCGAATAGCACTTAGCAAAGGCGAAAGGAGATATTCTTTTCGCCTTTTTTGACTCGAGATCGCATTAAAATCTCGAGAAATACCCGTAAAATCGGTTCATGAATCCTGAAGCCCGAGTCGTAATCGCTTCCGAAGTCAACCTCAGCATCCGATCAATTCGTGATGTGCCTGATGCAGTGGGCGCGGTTTTTGGTGCGGATGGTTTGTTGCTGACCGAAAGCGAACTTTCACCAGAATTCTTTGACTTGCGTTCTGGCATTGCTGGTGAACTTTTTCAGAAATTCACGAATTATAAAATTCATCTCGCAATTGTGGTTCAGAATCTCGAGATTTATGGCGAACGTTTTGGCGAACTGGCATTTGAGCACAGAAACCACAAGTTGATTCGCTTTTTTGATTCTATTGAAACCGCAAAATCTTGGCTTTTGACTGCCACAACTTAAACCTTTTTTGAAGCTCGAGCCTCAGCAAAAAACTTTGTTAGTAAAGCGCTAGATTGTTTCTCGAGCACACCTGTTCTGACTTCAAACTGGTGTGACCAGTTGGCTCGAGTGGCATCGATCACACCGCCCAACGCACCGTTTTTACTCGAGCTTGCCCCAAACACCACACGCTTCACCCTGGATTCAAGAATTGCGCCCAAACACATCAGGCACGGCTCGAGGCTAACAACCAACGTGCATTCAGTTAAATATGGTGTCTCGAGTTTTTGGATTGCATCTCTAATGGCTTCAAGTTCGGCGTGTCGCGTCATGTCGGAATGCTCAAAGCTGCGATTGCGTCCAATTCCGACGACCTCTCCCCTATGCAAAATCACTGCGCCAACTGGAACTTCGCCCGCTTCAAACGCCTCTAGCGCCAAGTTTAGCGCGTGTTTCATCGCATCAATTTCTAAATCTCGAGTTACGCCAATTCGCACGTCAAGAATTAACGGCTCGAGTCCAATAAAAAGAACTTCTGAACCTTGGGCGATTAGTGGAATACTGTCACGGTGTTCTCGAGAAATTTTTTTGTCAATCAAAACATCTGAAAGTTTGCGTGTTCCGCCCGAGAGTTGAATGCGATCTCCTGATGCTCGAGTCCTTTGAATGGCATTTGGGAAACTCGAGAGATCATAATCTTGTAGATCGAGTTCAACTTTGGATTTTGAAGGTTCTACTTTTAAAATCTCGAGTTTCCCGTTTTGAATCACGCCAATATGATTTTGAGGCAATGAAACTCGAGTCACCACAGAATTCTCGAGTTTGCCGCAAATTTCTTCAACATGCGAGAAATCAATCTTTAAGCCAGCGTTCTCGAGTTGACGCCGAATCTGGCGACGTTGCAAGACTTTAGGCTCGAGCGTAAGATTTGCCCAAGTTGGAATTTTTGCGGTCAATTCCTCGAGAAAAATATCTTCGTCTCGAGCCAGAGCGCCGTACCGTGCGAGTGATTCGGCGGCTTTGGGATAACGTTCTAAAAGTTTGGGCATGACCTCGAGACGAAGCCAATTGCGTGTGTAATTTGGGTCGGTGTTGCTCGAGTCTTCACGCCAGGTCAAACCGCGTTCAAGCATAAATTTCTCGAGTTCATCTTTTGAAATCTCGAGCATCGGGCGCAAAATCAAACCACGACGGGCTGGAATTCCTGTCGCTCGAGCCGTGCCGCGCAAGAGTTGCATCAAGACGGTTTCGGCGTTGTCTTCAAGGTGATGCGCGGTCAGAATGGCGCTCGAGTTTGTTTTCTTGGCAGTTCGAGTCAGAAATTCATAACGAACTTTTCGTGCGGCTTCCTCGAGACTCCAACCGCGTTTGACCGCAATTTCTGGAATGTTCACGCGTTCAGAAAAGAATAGTTTCTCGAGTTTTGAGCATGTTTCACGCACAAAATCCGCATCCAAACTCGAGTCTTCTCGAATGCCATGATCCAAATGCGCCACCGAAAAAGGAATCCCAACCTCAAGCATCAAATGCAGCAACGCCATCGAATCCCGTCCGCCAGAAACCGCCAGCAGCACAGACTCGAGTCTTATCTTTGGCTTTTGATTTGCTAAGTGCTCGAGTTTGATTTTGACTTGTTCGGCAAGCTTCACGCCTTGCATGATACGGTTTGTTCAAAGCCAATTTTGTTTCAACAGGAGAACCCATGTCTTATATTCTTGCCCTAGACCAAGGCACAACCTCGAGCCGCGCGATTGTTTTTGGCTTAACCGGTCGTCCTGTCGCCAGCGCCCAACGCGAGTTCAAACAGTTTTACCCACAACCTGGATGGGTCGAACATGACC
>JANMUC010000524.1:0-2943 GCA_031391225.1 Deinococcales bacterium | reverse complement strand
CAATCAAATTGATGCCTTTGACTTTGATCTCGAGCAGGGTTTGATTTTAAATCGAAGGCGGTTTGCAAACGTTGGTCGTGGCGTACCAGACGGCTCGAGTGTTGATAGCGAGGGTTTCTTGTGGAATGCCCGTTGGGGTGGTTCGTGCGTGGTGCGTTTTGACCCGAGCGGCAATATAGATCGAACTGTTGAGCTGCCCGTCACACAACCCAGCAGTTGCACCTTCGGGGGTCAAAACCTCGAGATTCTGTACGTCACTTCGGCACGAACGGGTTTAACCAATCCCAATTCTTTCGACGGTGCAGTGTTGGCACTCGACGTTGGCGTTCAGGGTTTCTCGAGTCCAGAATTTGCGGGTTGAAGAGAGGAGGGGAAGCTTTGAACATCAAACCAGGCATGAAACTCGAGGAACTGGATACTCCAGCTTTGCTGATTGATCTTGACCGTATGGAACGCAACATTCAAACTTGGCAAGCCGAAATCAGCTCACAAAACGTCAAACTCAGACCCCACGTCAAAACCCATAAAGTCCCAGACATCGCCAAATTGCAACTCGAGGCTGGCGCGAATGGAATCACGGTGGCAAAGGTTGCCGAGGCAGAGGTTTTTGCCGCCCAGGGCATCAAAGACATTTTTATTGCCTACCCAATAATTGGCGCGGCAAAATGGAAACGCGTGGCAGAACTCGCTCGAGATTGCCAGATCATTGTCGGTGTGGACAGCGAAATTGGCGCTCGAGGCTTGAACGACGCAGCTCGAGAAGCGGGTTTAATTCTCAAAATCAGGATTGAAATTGATGGCGGCTTGAATCGCAGTGGTGTCGTGTCAACCGACGCCCTGAAACTCTGCCAAATCGTTCAATCGCTGCCCAACCTCGAGCTTGACGGGATTTTTGGGTTTCGCAGTATTTTCTTTGCGGCGGCATCTGGTCGAACACCACAAGAAATTGGGCTTGAAGAGGGCGAGTTTTTCGTGAGTCTTGCCAATCAGTTGCGTTCGAGTGGGGTTCCGATTCGCACCGTCAGCATCGGCTCAACACCCACGGCAAAGTACGCCGCTCGAGTGCCTGGTGTGACCGAAGTTCGACCTGGCACATACATTTTTGGCGATTACATGATGGCAGAACTTGGCGCAGTTGATTACGAAAACGTGGCGCTTTCAATCCTTTGCACGGTCATCAGCCACTCGAGATTAGGGCAAGTCACCATCGACGGCGGTTCTAAAACCTTTTGCGGCGACAGCATTCCCAGCAAACTCAATTTAAAAGGCTATGCCAAAGCTGTGCACCACGACGCAATCCTCGAGAGCATGTCCGAAGAGCACGGCGTGGTGAAATTGGGTGACGGCGTCAAGCTAGAGGTTGGAGATCGGCTGGCGTTTTACCCGATTCATGTTTGCACGACGGTCAACCTTTCCGACGAATTGATCGGGATGCGCAATGGGCAAGTTGAAACAGTCTGGCAAGTTTTGGCACGAGGCAAACGCACTTAACTCGAGGTGAAGCGTGACAGACCGAATTCACAACTGGGTGCAAGAAAACCGTGAGGCGAGCCTTGGTGCTTTACGGAAATTTGTTGGCTTCAATACCGAAAACCTCGCGCCAAACGGCAATGAAAAACCAGCACAACTTGAACTTGCCGCCATGCTCGAGCAAATGAATTGCGAAGTTGACGTTTACGAAATCGCCAGTGTTCCAGGTTTACTCGAGCATCCAAAGTACTGGACTGCCAGACCTTGCACAGACCGTCCGAATGTCATGGCAATTCGGCGCGGAACTGGTGAGGGGCGTTCACTGATCTTCTCGGGGCATATGGATACCGTCCCCGTCGGTTCTGAACCGTGGTCACACAATCCTTGGGCTGGTGAAATTTCGAGCGGTAAACTGTGGGGTTTGGGCGCATACGACATGAAAGCCGGCTTGCTGGCATCGGTCATGGCTGTCCAAGCACTCAATGACCTCGAGATTCGATTGAATGGTGATCTGATGATTGAAAGCGTGGTGGATGAAGAATACGGCGGTTGCAACGGCACACTTGCTGCCCGATTAAAGTATAACGCCGATCTTGCCATCGTGCCAGAACCGACCAATTTACAGATTTGTCCAGCGCATCACGGCGGACTGATGTTGAAAGTCAGTTTTGAAGGCAAATCAGGTTGGGGTTTCAGTCCCGAAACCCCAATTGATCCCGTCATCGCCATCTCGCATTTCGTTCAAATGCTCGAGCCTTGGGCAGAACAGCGCAATCAAACCTCGAGCATCCCAGATTTATACTCGAGCAATCCCAAACTTTCTGTCTTGGTCAATCAATTAAAAGCGGGTGATGTCAACCTGCCATTTTTTGCTGATCGTGTGCCATCTGAAGCTTGGCTCACGGTCTGGATTGAAACTTTTCCTGGTACAACTCAAGAGCAAGTGCTGCAAGACTTGCAAGCCTTCTACCTCGAGACTCAAAAATCAAACAAGGTTCTGGCAAACTTTAGTCCAAAGTTCATACCGCTTCGCTGGTTGGACGGCAGCGAAATCAATTCCGAACATCCTGGCGTAAAAATGCTGGCTCGAGCCAGCCGTGAAACTCGAGGAATTGAACCAGACTTGCACGGGGCAGAATTTGCTTGCGACGGACATATCTTTAACCTGTACAGCCCAACACCCATGATTTTACTTGGACCAACTGGCGGTAATCCTCACTCGCCAGACGAATTTATCGAACTGAAAAGTTATTTGCAATTGATGGAGATTTTTATTCGCGCCGCGATTGACTGGTGCGGAGAGAGCAAATAGCAATTAGCTGAGAATGGGTTTGAAACGACTAAGATTTAGTGGACATCAAGTTCCGAGACATGAAAGCAGAAAATGTCCAAATACAAAACCTACACCGCCGAATTCAAATGCGAAGCCATTGCACTCGCTCAAACTGAAGGGGTCACCAAAACCGCTACCAA
>JANMUC010000491.1:0-1748 GCA_031391225.1 Deinococcales bacterium | reverse complement strand
CTCACGCTCGAGGACGCGATGCAAAAGGCGGAACTCGAGGTGCGCAGGGGGTTGCTGCCGTTGCTCGAGCGTCACGCCTTCATGCCGCCGATCACGCATTCACGGGTCAGCCTGGAAAAAGTTGGTCCAGCGGTTGGGTTTTCCGTGCTGGGCTTGTGCGCGGATTTGTTCACGCGACTGGCAATACACACCACAGGTCAAGACCGCAAATTTTGGCTCGAGTTGGCATTGCGCTCAATTCGCACGCTCGCTCGAGCACCCGAGTACGCCGTACATCAGGAAAGCAACCACTTGGCTTCGGCGGTGTTTGCGATCTCCAAACTGCTCGAGCTTGTTGAAGAGGATCAGCTTGAACTGATGAGTCACGCGGCGTACCTGACCCATCAGGCGCTGCGCCAGTTTTACTGGTTTGAGGAAACCACCAGTGTCGAGAATCATCCGCTGGTGCGGATTCGCGGTCTGAGCACCTGCTGCACGCCCATGAGTTACAGCGCGTTTTGGGAGAATATTTCCCAGGCGCTCGGCTTCGCTAGCGCTTACGCCAGGCTCGAGCCAAACATTACAATGCTGCGTTTTTTGAATGTTTTGCGCGAGCACGCCAAGGGTTCGATTCCTGCCGCCGTCAAGGACTCGAGTTTCGTGCACGCCTTCATTCCGCTCGAGGATCTGCAATTGCTCGAGGTCAGCCGCGACCCGAGTGCTGGGCAGGAGGTTTATGGCGCGGGTCACGTCTTCTGGGCGTATGCACTGTTTGAGGCATTCTGTACGCTCGAGGTAAGCAATACGGCGATTTTGGTGTTGTGTACCAACTTGCTCGACACGCCAGAGAGGCTCAAAGAACGGCGTTCGTTTCTGATTTTTAACGCCGACACCAAAGCACAGCTTGTCCGTGGTCAATTTGAGATTCCAGGTTTTACCAGCCATCGCTGGAGGGTCTACGACTCGAGTCAGAAAACCGAGATTGACCTCAAAGGCGACCAACAATTCGAGTTTGAAATGCGACCCGACGGCTGGATCAAGTTCGAGGTCAGGGGAGGCAAAGCGTGAGTTCCAAGTTTGAATTGCAAGGCGCGGGTCAACGTCTGATTTTTGAAGCCAGTCCACATGGCGGCTACGGTTACACGCTCGAGTTTCTGAGGGCGGACGGTTGGCAGCGCATTTCGAGCGACAATCCGCTGGTGCGCGGATTGAGCTTCAACCTGCGCCCAAACAACATGAACTTGAATGCTCAAAACGCACTCGAGTTTTCTGGCGAAACCAGTGTCCTTGGCACGACAGGCTCGAGCCTCAAACTGCCATACAAAGGTCGGGTCTGGCTGGACGCGGTTTCTGGCTGGTTTCAGGTTGAAGTCAGGGTTCATCCAGACCAGGATGTGTCCTTGCAAATGAACGGCGGTTTCGAGCCTGAAATCACCGTTGATCTGGGCGCACTGCCGCCTTACGACCGAGGCGATCACGTCTGGTTCAAGACCAGCATTGACAACCCGACCAAATGGAACGACGAGGCTCGAGGCAACGATTTTCCGGCGCTGTATTATTTTGATTCGTACCAGCGTTTTGATCTGATGATGTTTTTTGACATGACCGCCATGAGCTGGATGGGTCGCAAGAACATTGCCCGCTTTCTGAATTACCAGTGTGGTTTTCGGCGGCGCTACAAACCCACGCCCTTTCACGAGGTTGGTTTGCACGCCAACGGCTTTTCTGGCACGACCTTTCCGGCGGGCGAACAGGTGTTCGCCTATTCG
>JANMUC010000474.1:0-5261 GCA_031391225.1 Deinococcales bacterium | reverse complement strand
CGATACTTGCCAAGTACATCAATACCATTCCAGCGTTTCAAACCAGCAGCGAATTGGTTTCAATGGCACTTGGTGCGGTGGGAGGAGTGATTTTGGGTTTGGGTTTGGTGGCGGCACTTAGTTTAGGTTTTCCGACCCGCTTCAACCCTGTAAATGGAAGTTTACAGTATCCATCTGATGGATTGCCGATCTGGATTCTTGATGGTATTGGTAAATCCGTCATTCAGAGAACGTTGACGCTTGGACGCAATAAAGGTGGGTTGGGTATCTGGAGCAGTTCTAAAACGATTCGCGCGTTTTTGCTGCCAGATCGAAACCGTTAAGCACGAACAAAACGTGAGTTCGTTACACATATCACTCATCATGCTGTATCATAACTTTCTAAGCTCGAGTTTCGTCTCGAGGGTCAGGAGGTCAAGCGAACAACACCGTATTCGGGAAGCGCAAGTCCCCACTCGAGGAGAACTCGAGCAGGGGAGACGAGGTAGAGGTCTTTAACGAGATAAGCCGGAAACGGCGAAAAGCGAATCATCTGCGGATGCCTCTCGGGTTTACCCAACCCGCCCGAACAGTTCAGAACGAAGATACAAAAACCGTCTGACAACGGCGCGATTTGCATTTTATTTTTGAACATTACAAAGTGTTTGCGGGAAAACCCGTTGTAAAACGGTCACAACCCAAACACAGGGAAATCGGCGGAACACGCCCCGCCAATCAAAACCTAAAGTCATTCAAAACCCGAGTCAAGCTCGAGCTGTTTATGTTGCGGCTTAGGAGCATTAATTCAGCGGTCACGACCGCGTGAAACTTGTGAGATGCAAGTTTGAGGTTTTCATGTGTGGAATCGTAGGATACGTTGGAAGCCGCAACGCGGTTGATGTGCTGATCAATGGACTTTCAAAACTCGAGTATCGCGGTTATGACAGCGCGGGCGTTGCCGTGAACACCGGCAATCACCTCGAGATCAGAAAAAATGCAGGCAAACTTGGGGTTCTGTCCGATGCCCTAAAAGGTCAATTGCTCATTGGAACGCTCGGCATCGGTCACACGCGCTGGGCAACCCACGGACGTCCGAACGATGTCAACGCGCACCCTCATGCCACCGAAGATGGCAAGATCGTGATTATTCACAACGGCATTATCGAAAATTACTTGCCGTTAAAAGAAAGCCTGATTGCCAGCGGTCACAGCTTCAAATCCGAAACCGATTCTGAAGTGCTGGCGCACCTGATCGAAGAACAATACAAAGGCAACCTCGAGCAGGCGGTACGCGCCGCCTTGAGACAAGTGCGCGGCGCGTATTCCTTGGTGGTCACGCACGCCGACCACCGCGAGATCGTGGCAGCCCGAACTGTTAGCCCGCTGGTCATGGGCGTTGGTGTTGGCGAGAACTTCCTGGCGTCCGACGTTCCGGCGCTACTTGCTTACACCAGGGAAGTGATTTTCTTGCATGACGGTGACATGGTGGTAATTCACGATAACGATTACCGCATCACCGATCTGGCTGGAAACGCGGTCACCCGAGACGTTACGCACATCGAATGGGACGCCGAAGCCGCCGAAAAAGGTGGTTTTGACACCTACACCTTAAAAGAAATTTTTGAACAGCCGCAGGCTTTGACCAACACGCTTTTGGGACGCCTGCGCGACGAAACGGGCGAAGTTGACCTTGACATCAACCTTGACCCCAAGAGTTTTAAACGCATCAGTATTATTGCCTGCGGAACGGCATTTTACGCGGGTTTGGTCGGCGAATACCTGATCGAACAACTCGCACGCATTCCGGTCGAAGTCGATGTTGCCAGCGAATACCGATACCGTCAACCGCTCGTTAGCGAAAACACCTTGGCAATCGTGATTTCACAATCCGGCGAAACCATCGATACCCTGGAGGCATTGCGCGAAGCCAAAAAAGACGGTGCGAAAACCCTGGGCGTGATTAACGCCAAAGGCTCGAGCATGACCCGCGAGGTGGACGACGTGCTTTACATTCACTCAGGACCCGAAATTGGGGTTGCCAGCACCAAAGTCTATACCAGCATGGTCAGCGCCATGCTGATGCTTGCCTTGTGGCTGGGACGCGCCAGGGGCACGCTTGACAGCGCCAAAGGTGCGGAACTGATTCGTGCCGCCAGGGAGTTACCGCGTCTGGTTGAGCAAGCCCTCGAGCCTGAACGCGTTGAAAATATTAAACGCATTGCCGAAAAATACAAGAATGCTCGAGATTACTTGTTCTTGGGGCGCGGAGTGAACGCACCAACCGCGTTTGAAGGCGCACTCAAACTTAAAGAACTCAGCTACATTCACGCCGAAGCCTACGCCGCAGGCGAAATGAAACACGGACCAATCGCACTGATCGACGAGAACCTGCCCGTGGTCGCTATTGCCACCAACAGTTTTCTGCTCGAGAAAACCATATCCAACATTCAAGAAGTTCGTGCCAGGTCAGGACAAGTCATTGCCCTGGTCAGTGATGGTGACACCGACGCATCAAGACACGCCGATGATGTGATTTTTGTACCTCGAGCACACGAGATGGTCAGCCCGATTGTAAATGTCGTGGCGTTGCAATTGCTGGCGTATTTCACGGCGACCATGCTTGGTAAAGACGTCGATAAGCCAAGAAACTTAGCAAAAAGCGTGACAGTCGAATAAAATGGGATTTCTAATTCTGAAAAGTGTGATCGACTGATTGAGTTTAAAACGTGTAATTGAGTTTGAAACTATGGTCATAAAGATTGATACTTTGAGGTGACTTGGTTACAATTGAGTCACCTCGAAAGTCATTTTGAGAATCCACAGGGTGTCAACGTCAACCAAGAGTTTGCCTTTGTACTCTATGTTTACCAGTGTATGCGCCTCACTTCGAGGAATACGAATTATTGTTTTCTTTTTGCCGTGCTTTTTTGACTCGAGTATTTCCAAACGTAAATCTGTACGAAATTCGTTTGACACGAAATAAAACTGTCACTGATTGACAGTACATCGCTGAGGTCTTTCAATCTTTGCTGAACGTCTTCCATCAAACGCCGTGCTATGAATAGTTGAAAATCGTGCCCAACCTGAAAATTGAGCCTCACCCTTCTCGATTGACCTCAATCACCATCGAAGCGCACTTCCCACCGAATCCAAACGAGTTTTTTAAGGTTCGTAAGGTTTTATCGTTGCCAAAACTGGTTGGTTTTAAGTTCAATTTCCCCTCGGGTTTTAAAAAGTTGCTCGAGTTAAAATTGTGAATATGCGGGATTATCCCGTGACGCATGGATAAGATGGCGTAAATAGTCTCGAGAATCCCCGATGCGCCAAGGGTATGCCCGATCTTACTTTTGGGGGCGTACATCGGAATGTTCGGAAATTTGTTGGTCAAAATTCTGTATTCCACCTCGTCACCAACTGGGGTCGAAGTCGCATGGGCGTTGATGGCATGAATGTCAGGGACGTGTTTCATGGCTTTGTCCATTGCCAGGATTGCACCGCGTCCGTCAAAGTGCGGTGATGTGGCGTCGTAAGCGTCACTCGCCATGCCGACAGGGTACAGCGTGGCGTAAACGGTGCTGCCATATTCTTTGGATTTTTCTGGGCTTTGCAAGATCAGTGTTCCTGCACCTTCGCCCATGCAAAATCCTTCTCGAGTCTCGTCAAACGGCGTGCTTTTGTTGCCCAGCGCGTGAATGGCGGCGAAGTATTTCATGCTCATCTGAAAACAACCCGCGTCGGCTGCGCCAACCACCACGTAATCGTATTCCTCGAGTAATTTCATGGCGTTGTCTATGGACATCAAACCTGTGGCGCAAGAGGCGAAGAGGGCATAGGAGACGCCGTGAAAATCGTAGTGGCTGGCGATTTGATGGCAAGCCATGTCGGGTAAACGGTTGACGATTGCCCTGGGGCTGACGCGCCGATTCTCGAGCAGTTTAGGGAAAATATCCGCAACACATTCAGAATCGTTGCTGACGGTGGACATCAGCACGGCGACGTTGGTGCTGTGTGGGAGTTTGGCGTGCTTTAGCGCTTGGGAGGTGGCATGAATTGCAAGTCGCTGCGTGCGGGTTAAGCCAGTGTCAGAGAATCCATCTGGCAGCACCAGCGAAGTTTGGTCGGCTTGAATACCTTTGGTGATTTTGCCATTCACAAAAAACTCGAGGTCGGTCACGTAATCAAAGTCGTTTAAGAGGTTCTCAAAACATGTTTTTGGGTTGTTGCCCAGTCCGTCGATCATGCCGTATCCAACAACGTGTGCAATCATGGTTTCATTCCAAAGTGGTCGATTTGTAAGCATTGGTGGTGGCATCATATCGTGCATCTCGAGAAATTTTCACTCGAGCTTCTGGATTACGAAAAAAGCGCGTTGGTAGAATTCAGCTCCCTGAACCCTCCAACGCGCCGTTTTGATCTTCAATTCTTACTCGAGGATCGCACCGTATTTTGCGCTCGAGACTCCGCGTGCGTATCTGGCGAACAATCCTGTTTTAAATTCGATTTCGGGTGCAACCCATTTGGTTTTGCGTTCCGCCAGAATACTGGCGTCCACCATCAACTCGAGCGTTCCCGCATCGCAGTCAATGCTGATCGTGTCGCCCTCTTCGATCAGGGCAATCGGTCCGCAGACTTGGGCTTCTGGTGAAACGTGTCCGATCATCAAGCCTTTCGTGCCACCCGAGAAGCGTCCGTCCGTGACCATTGCCACATCTGCACCTAAACCTTCGCCAACGATGGCGCTTGTCACCGAAAGCATTTCGGGCATTCCAGGAGCGCCTTTTGGACCTTCGTAGCGAATAACGACCACGTCACCCGCCACAATTCGTTTCTCGAGCACGGCTTTCATGGCGTCTGGTTCGCCGTTAAAAACCCTGGCTTTGCCCGTAAATTGTTTGCGTTCTGTGCCTGCGAGTTTTAAGACTGCGCCGTCTGGGGCAAGTGAACCGTGAAGCACCAGCAAGCCACCCGTGGGTTTAAAAGCAGTCTCTCGAGTCACCACCACTTTTTGACCTGGGGTTTCGACAGAATTCGCGGTTTCCTCGCGCAAGGTTTTACCAGTCACGGTCATTTGGTCACCGTCAATCAAACCGCCCTCAATCAAACGACGAATCACAAGTGGAATGCCACCCGATTCCCAAAGTTCCCATGCCGTAAATTGACCCCAAGGGCGCATGTCGGCAATCACGGGCGTGGCTCGAGACACCGTGTCAAAGTCGGCTAGCTCGAGGTGAATGTCGGCTTCTCTGGCAATCGCCATCAGGTGGAGTACGGCGTTGGTGCTG
>JANMUC010000472.1:0-3119 GCA_031391225.1 Deinococcales bacterium | reverse complement strand
ACACTGTCAACCTCGAGCGGCGAAGCCCTCAAACCCAGCGCCGCCAGCAATTGCAAACTTTTAGGGTCATTGCTGACAAGCTCGAGCGTCCCAAAGGATTGAGGGTCTTTGACAAGTATACGCTCGAGCTGTAGGGCAGTGCGTTCCAAGTCGCTTTGATCGGCGCTTCTGGCGGCAACCGCAATTCGGTGCAACTCGAGTTGCAAAACCGCGTTTGAGCCGAGATTTTCGCTTAGCGTCGTTAAACGCTTCAGAAATTCCTCTAAAAACACCGACTCGAGGTCTTTCATGATGGAGCGTTGAAAATACTGGTTTCGCCGGTTTGTTTTTCAATTTCGGGCAATGAAAATGGTGGTTCGATTTCGGGGGCAGCAAATGCGGTTTCGGTTTTATAGCCCGCAATTAAGTTGTTTAATCGGCGGCTGAGTTTGTGGAGGTTTTCGGCAGCCGCTTTGGTGTGATTGGTGGTGCTGAGGTTTTCAAAGGTGGCACGGTTGATGTTTTGCATGGCAGCCGCGATCTGTTCCATGCCAACGCTGTGTTGCCTCACGCTGGCTCCAATCAGTTGCGAACTGTAGGCGGCTTGTTGAATAGCTTCGGAAAGTTCATGGATGGTCTGTCCAAGTTGACCAATATTTTGCGTGCCGGCATCTGCCACTTTTAACCCCTGTTCGGTGGTCATGACGGCGGTGTTGGTGGCTTTTTGAATGTCACCCAGAATGCCGCGCACCTGCAATGTGGCATTCTTGGATTGTTCTGCCAACAACCGAATCTCTTGGGCAACCACGGCAAACCCCTTGCCTTGATCGCCAGCTCGAGCGGCTTCGATGGCGGCGTTTAGTGCCAGCAGGTTTGATTGATCGGCAAGGTCGCTGACGGTGGTGATGATCTCGGCAATTTGCTGGGTTTGTTCCGAGAGCGCGACAATGTTTTCGGCAATTTGGCTGACCTGATTTTTGATCTCTTCCATGCCCCTGGTGGCTTCTTCGACGGCTTGGACACCGATGGTTGCGACTCGAGAGGCGGCTTGGGCGTTGTCATTGACGGTGTTTGCCATGTCCACGGCTTGGTCGGCGCTGGCTCTGACCTCTTCGACGGTGGCGCTGGTTTGAGTGATCGCCGCTGATTGTTCGCTGACGCCGAAAGCTTGTTGGCTGGTGACCGCCAAAATTTGATTCGAGGCGCTGGCGACATTGCCAGAACTGCGTTGAATCTCGCCAATCAGGACTTTTAAGTTTGTTCCCATTCTGGTGAATGCCAAACCGAGCGTGTCATTGTCGCTGGCGGCTTTGACCTGACTCGAGAGGTCACCCATGCTGATTTGATCGGCAACTTGTGCCATCGTGGTTTGATGCCCGATCATGCTGTCAAAAGCCCTTGCCAGATCGCCAATTTCGTCTCGGTTGTGATCGGCAATTTTTTGGTTGATGTCACCCCTGGCAAGTTCATTGGCAACGGCGAGCATGTTGTTGACCCGCCGCGCCAAGTAACGCGCCATCAACCAACCCGAAAGCACAATCATGCCAAGGACGGAAAGTGCCGCCGCAATCACCACACCCAGCAAACCGCGTCCTTCAGCAGCAATTTCGGAATTGTCTTGACTAGCGCCCACAACCCAACCCAATCCGTTGTAACTCGAGTAACCAAATTCGCGTGACCAGGCTTCGATGGCGGGTTTAGTCATGTTTAAATCAATGCCGCCGTAGCTTTGACCGTTGCTATAACCCGAAGCCTTTTGGGTCGCGCCGACAATGCTGGCATAATCGGTTAATTTGTTTTTGAGAATCGATTCATCGTTTGCCCCTGCCAGCAAAAAACCGTTTTTATTGGCAAGAATCAGGTTAACACTCTGATGTCCTTCAGTGCTGGCAATCCGTTCGACATCGCTTAAAATGGTTTTGACCACCAGCCAATCAAAAAAATTGGTCCAAACGCCGATCACCTCACCAGTGGCACCGCGCACTGGAGCGGTAAAAGACATCACCAGATCGTTTTGCACGCCGTAAATTGCTGCGACCAGCGGTTCGTGATGAACATCGGTCACAAGGCTCGAGTCACGGGTAATTTTGCCTGTCACCGCCGCCTGAAACCAGGCTTGATTGCTGACGTTTTGACCGATCAAGCTGTTGTTTTGCAGCGTCGTTCCGTCGCCCTTGATGGTGTTGGTGGCAATGATTTTGCCACTTAAGTTTGCCATGACCATCAGCGGATAATTCGGGGCGTAAATTTTGGTCATCGTGTTCATCCAGGGGATGATTTCGTCCACGTATAACGATGTGGCTTGCTTGCTGACGGCAAAGGCTTGAACATCGCCGTAGCGTTCAAACATGTTGCGGTCCAGTTTATCGGCGGCGTTGTACGCCAAACCTTGCAAACGCACTCCAGCATTGCTTCTGGTGACCCTGATAAATTCGTTCACGACAAATAAACTTGCCAGGGCGACCACAGGCAGGGTTAATCCGAAAACAATCAGCAAGATTTTTTGGAACAATTTCAGGTCTCTAAACCTTTGATACACGAAAAACCTCCAACTCTTTTCAAAAACCCACTCGAGTTTTTAAAAATTCAGTTCGATCATACTTTTTTCTCGAGCGGCAATGTTTCGGCGCTTTGCAGCAATTGGCTTAGATTTAAAAGCTCGACTTCGTTCAGACTCGAGTTTTGGGCGTTTGGTGCGTCAATCGTCTCAAGTTCGGGCAGGTTTGGCAGGCGCAAACCGAGATTTCCATACGGAGTATGGACCAGCAAAACGCATTCGTCTTTGGCTTCGGCTAACTCCAAGCCCAGCAGCAGTGCCAACTCGAGCACACTGACCAACTGACCTTGAACGTTGATGGCACCCGCAACGACTGGGGGCAAACCTGGCAATTTGGTGATTTTGGAGCGCAGCACCGCCTGTAAATCCTCTAACTCGAGGGCGTAACGTTTATCTTGCAGGCTGAAGGTCACCACCTCGAGTTTTGGGTTTGAGTCCATGTTTGCGGTTTGCGAAAGTTGCCGCGCCCGTTTTTGCAGTACAGCCCGTTCAATCTCTGAAAGATGCTCGAAGCTCATCCTGACACCTTCGCTTGCTCAAATAGATCATCTACGAGTTGCAACAATTCTTGAATGCTCTTGTC
>JANMUC010000462.1:0-6754 GCA_031391225.1 Deinococcales bacterium | reverse complement strand
CGTCCAAACCAGATTGCTGCACTCGAGCGCAAATCCGCCGTCTTCGGCGTTACCCTCGAAGGGGTAAACCTGATTGCGGTAGAGCGTTTGGTTGTTGGCTGGTGCACCAATGGTGGCGGTGGGTACTTGACTGATGACGTTCACGGTAATCAGTGCCTGCTTGCTTGCTCCAAGGTTGTCTTTGGCGATGGCACTGATGTTGTGTGGTCCAAGGACACTGAGCGATACCGAAATTTCACTGCCCGTACCCAGCGTGCCTTGCAAATCGGACTTCCAGGTGATGCTGGCAATGCTGCCGTCTGCATCGGCGGCAGTTGCTTTCAGGTTGAACTGGTTAAATTCTTGATTGACCTGGAAATTATTTTGAGGACTGGTAATCGTAATGGTTGGTGGAATGTTTGGCACGGTTTTGAAAGCTTGGCTTGGGTTGACGGCAAAGACGTTGACGTTTTGAAAGTATTCTTCTGCCCAGGTCACTGGCACGTAAACATAACCTGCATCGCCGTAACAATAGTTCCAGGAGTTTTTCAGAATAAAATAGCCTCCGCCAGAACTTGCTGCCTTTTGTTTTACCGATTGCGGTAAATCAGGGTGACTGGCAATTCGGTACGCCGAAATAAACCCGACAATTTGTACGACGTGTCCACCTCGAGAATCGGCATCTGAAAGGCTGGTGATATAACCTGCACTGTTCGGGTTATCAAAGCCTGTAACCACCTCGAAACTGGCAATCATTGGGTGTCCGTTACGCAGCAAAGACCGCATTTCATCCACGGGCAAACTCCAGGAAGACCAGTCGTAAATGTTTTCCGATTCGGTTTGCTTAAACCGTTCACCCGTGACTGGTGGCATGTGGTACGCACAATACGATTGCGAGGCTACAGTGGTGCAAACCACCTTGCGTTGATGTGAAGCATTCGAGCAGAACTCGTCGTAGTCTTGACAAGATTTGCTGTAATACTCATCATCTTTGTGATCAATACGACTACGAGATTTGTTGTAATTCCAAACTTCTTCCAATGGCAATCCAAAGCTCGAGTCGTAAAACTCCTCTGCCATGCCTGTCGAATCTGCTCCGTCACCGTATTCTCTTGGTTGCCACTGCCCAGCAATTTTTGCCCATAAAAATTGCTCAGAGAGGTTGACCCAACGGCTTTTCTCGATGGCAATTCGTCCCTCGAGCGCGGCTGTGAGTGCAAAGCTCACGCACGATCCTCGACTGCCTTGGGATTTGACGCTGGTGTGATAAAACTTTTGTTTCCACCAAAAATTCTTGTACAAACCATTCGGGTCATACGAATTAAAAGCACAGTTTCCTTCGTGATCAATGCCTTTGCCGTCACCTTGTTCGGCGCTTGGGCTGCTTGGGTACAAATTGGGTTTGGCATCGGGGTTGACTTCAGAACGCACACTGCGGGTTGTTGAAATAGAAATCGCATCCTCGAGTGTGTCTGGATTAGCGGCAAGTCGTTTTCCAAGCTCGAGCCGCGCCGCTAAAATGGTCTCGAGTTTGGCGCTGGACAAGCTTTCTGGGGTGGCTAAACCCGTGCGTAAGTTGTCGGGCAAGTCATTAAAGCCGTAACTGTATACTTTCAATTGATTGCCAGTGTTTTGAAATTTCTCTCGAGATTTAAGCAACTCGCGGTACGTGCTGCGTGGACCTTGCGTAACCACTTTGATTGGACCACTTTTGCCTTCAACGGTTATCAGGTAATTTCCATCTCCCAAGACCGTTACGCTCGGGTCTGGTGGCTTTAAGACGCGTTGAAAAACGGGGTTTTGCGTTGCCAGATTTTTGATTGCTGTTTCATCGGCAAGAAATTGTGCCTTTGCACTCTTTTTTTGCTCTTCACGCAATTTGATGCTGTCCAGTGTAAAACCTTCCTCGCCTGCAAGTCGTTTAAATTCGCTGTTGTCCACGACAGTTGCCTCGGTTGGAATTGGTGCTCCGTAAGATTCCTTGCCCGTAAAGAACGGGTCTGGCACGGGTGGTTGAACTTCGTTGCAAGCACCCAGTGACGCGGCTAAAACCAAGATTCTCGAGATTGCAGTCCATTTCATAACGCACCTCCGAGTCAGAGCTTAGAAACAACGGCGTTGCAAGTGCGTTGCAAGATTTGGCTTGAGTGTGTCACGCGCAATAAGTTGGGTTAATGCTTTCCCGCAACTTCATGTCAGACGAGAGAAAAACCAACATTTGAGTTTGGAAACTTGACTTGGTTTAAGATCATTGGGTGACACAACCCGCCCAACAGCTCAGTCAAACCGCTAGCCTCGAGTTGAGGTTGCTCGGGGCTGGTGAAGTGCGACTTCTGGGTGAACCTGTTGGCTTGGCAACCAAGAAAGCTTTGGCGTTACTGGCGTATTTGGCGCTCGAGGGTACGGTGACACGTTCACGCCTTGCGACTTTATTGTGGTCAGAAAATGACGATGATTCCGCAAGGCGCAATTTACGCCGTGAGTTGCATCGTTTGCGTGGTACGGGTTTACGTAATTATCTCGAGGTTAACGATGACACGGTAGGACTCAATAATCTGACCATAGATGTACAAGTTCTTCATGCCCTCGAGACAAGCGCCAGCGAATCTGAATTGCAAGCCGCACTCGAGGGGCAAGCTTTGTTGCTCGAGGGCTGCGAGTTGGAAGGCGCATCAGGTTTTACCGAGTGGCTCGAGCGTGAACGGCAACACGTGATTGGTTCACGGCGACGTTTGGCACTCGCGCTGGCAGAACGCCTCGAGACTAGGGGTGAGTGGCGCAGGGCACTCGAACTGCATTTGCGACTGCTGGATGATGACACCTTGCAGGAACGTCAACACCGCGAGGTCATGCGCTTACATTATCTTCTTGGAGAACGTGAGGCAGCCCTCGAGCAATTTCACCGTTGCCGCGATGTGCTGCATTTGGAACTTGGTTTAGAACCACTTCCAGAAACGCGCCTTCTGGCAGAACGAATCCGTCAGGCGCTAGCAATTGAACGGGTCGAAGCGGTCACGGGTGGGGCAGGCATCAATCTTCGCGCACCGTTGGTTGGACGTGACGCGCAGTACGCCAACCTCGAGAATCATGTTGGGATGACACTGTTGATCGGTGAACCTGGCATCGGTAAGTCTCGATTGGCGCAAGAATTTGCCTCAAGCCGCACGGAACTCACCGTGCGTTTTGGCGAGGCATCACGACAAACGCCGCTCTCAGGGGTTGCCGAAACTTTGCGGGCGAATCTCGAGCATCCTGCCTTAAATGCGCTAGAACCCGTGTGGCGCATTGAATTGGCGCGGCTCGTGCCAGAATTCGAGCCAACTCTCAGCCCTCGAGCAGCCCCCAGCGATGGTCGAGTTCGGTTTCTCGAGGGTATAACCCGTGCGCTGTTTGCCCTTGGAACGGTGATCGTGCTGGACGATCTTCATTGGGCGGACAGTGCCAGCCTCGAGTTGATTGCGCATCTGGCAACCCGAGCCAAAATCGAGGGAATACATTTGATTGCCACGGCTCGAGGGCAGGAGTTGCACGATAATCCATTGGCGTTCGAGGCAGTAACAGCCCTCGAGCACGACGGTCATTTGCGACGTTTAGAGCTTGAGCCGTTGGGACTTAACGACGTGCTGACCCTGGTGCGTTCGATGTCTGGCAGCAGCGAAGGGACTTTGTTCTCGCAGAGACTGTCGCACACCACATCGGGCAATCCGTTTTTCATCCTCGAGACACTGCGGCATCTGTTCGAGTCTGGTACTTTGCAAGTGGACTCGAGCGGGGCTTGGCGTACCCCATTTGATGAGACAACCAGCGATTACGCCGAGTTGAGTGTTCCGCCCAGTGTCACCCGAGCTGTTGTTGAGCGTGTCGAACGTCTTGGTGCGGTCAGTTTGCGCCTGTTGCAAACGGCGGCTCTGGCGGGTTCGGAATTTAGTTTCGCCGAGGTGCAACCTGCCACCGCCCTCAGCGAATGGGAGAGCGTGGACGGACTCGAGCGGGCGGTCAATGCCAGCATTCTCGAGCGCAACCAAAACCAGTACCGTTTTGCCCACGATTTGGTCAGAACGGCACTCGAGACAAATTTGAGTCTCGAACGGCGAGCGTTGATTCATGCCAAACTTGCCCAGTCATTGCAAGCCCAGAATGGTGAACCTGCCCGAATTGCGCTGCATCTGGAATCGGCTGGCTTTGCTCGAGACGCGGTTTCGTGGCGCGTGAAGGCAGCCGAAAATGCCGAACGCGTTTTTGCGTATCATGACGCACTCGAACAACTCAAACAGGCAGTTTTGGACGGTAATGACCCTCGAGTGGCGTTTGAGATCGGTCTAAAAATAGTTAAACTTTATAACAACTTCATTCCAAACCAAGAACTTTGGAAGCTCGAGTTGGATACTCTAGACAGCATCGCCTCGAGTCTTGATGACACCTCTTTAAAAGTTGATGTGTCCCTGGAACGAATTCAATACGCTATTTGGTACTGCCAAGATGCCCAAGTGCTCGAGATTACTGCTTGGATTTTGACACAATCTGGATTAACCTCAACGCAGACTGCATGGGCGCTCGAGTACACGGGGTTTGCCCTGACGAGCCTTGGAAACTTGGACGAATCCGACGCGGCACGACTCGAGGCAATCCGAATACTGGATAACACGCCAACTGACTTGCACGCCCGAGTTTTGTACGGATTGATGATGAATGCCTACAAACGCGGGCAGTACGACACGGCTCGAGATTGGGCACGGCGTTGCCGTGAAATGTGCCAGACCGTTGGGGCGACAGCGTACCTGATAAACGTTTACACTATGGAAGGTGTATTCGCAGCCATTGCTGGCGATATTCCCGCAGGCATTGCCTCGCTCGAGACGGCACGAAATGAGGCACGGCGCATCGGTCATTCGACATACCAGTTTGCGGCGCTTGCCAACCTCTTTGAGCTGCATTTCCAGCAAGGTGACATTGCCCAAGCACAAGCCTGTCTCGAGGAAATGGCACAGATCAGACCCACATTCTTTGATCCTTTCGAGGAGGCGGCATTCACTCGTTTTCAAAGTCAGTTACTCTGGTTCACTGGTGAACTTGGTGCGGCACTCGAGCGGGCAACCTATGCCATCGAATTGGATGAACGCTCGGGCGCGATGGAGCACCGACAACTTGGGCGACTGGTTGCCGCAGGATTGTATTTGCAACTGCATGACATTACAAACTCACAGCTTTTGCTTGAGGAAGTTCGTCAGCTCATGACCGACTCGAGCCTTGGGTTTCATCGCGTAGACCTCGAGTTCAAAACGGCACAACATGAAATGCTGACTGGTCAACTTGAAATGGCACTCGAGCGACTTGAAGCTCTGGACATGGGCAGCGCCCAGGCGAGTGAAGTGACACGCCAAGCCATTCTGAAAGCCAAAGCCTTTATTCAACTCGAGCAACCACAAGCCGCGCTCGAGGTTATTCATCAAGTCTCTACAAGCCAGGAACTCGAGGACTCGGCAAACTTGATTTTACTGCAACTTACCCTCGAGCTAGATTCCACTGCGGCTCGAGCTTCGGCACAAGAATTACTGAATTCAGGGCGTACCAGTGCATTAACGACCCTCGAGTTACAGATTGCACTCGAAGGTCAGGAAATCTCAAAAGCCCAGTTTCAAAAGCTGTACGCATCTCTCGAGGGTCATTCTGCGGCACAACACGGTTTGCTCGAACGGTTTGGAATGGTTGGTCAATTCGCGCTCGAGTTAACCCGCTTGTAAAATCTCGAGCACCTGATCGTGCAGAACCCCATTTGTGCCCACGCCATCGCGTCCGTAAATGGTGGTTGTGCCAGACCAATCCGTAAAATTTCCGCCCGCCTCGCTCAGAATTGGCACGATAGGCGCACAATCCCAAGGGTTCATGCCCGCGTCTAACATCACGTCGCTGCGACCTGTGGCGACCAGCAAATAACCGTAACAATCGCCCCAACCTCTATTGAGCAGCATTTTCCCCGCCAATTTATCGTAAGCCCCGCCGCGTTTTCGGCAACTTTCGCTCGAGGTGGTTAAAAGCGTGGCATCCTCGAGTTTACTGGTGGTGCTGACGTTTGCACGCCGACCATTCCAGTAACAGCCCAAACCCGTTGCCGCCGAAATCATTTCGTTTAAGGCTGGCATGTAGACCGCGCCGACTTTGACTTGTCCTTCAATCTCGAGTCCGACCAGCGTGCCATAAAGTGGAACGCCGCGCACAAAGCTTTTCGTGCCGTCCAATGGGTCAATGATCCAACGAAAGTCAGGGTCGCCTTCAGTTGCACCCTCTTCTTCGCCCAGAATGCTGTGGGTTGGGTAATGCTGCTTGATAATGGCGCGAATGGTCGCTTCAGATTCGCGGTCTGCCACCGTGACGGGCGAGTTGTCGGCTTTGGTTTCGACATTGACACCAGCATTGAAATACGCCAGCGTGCGTTTCCCACCCGTGTAAGCGGCTTCGATGGCGACGTTTAAAAATGGCTTGAGGTTAAGCATGAAACATTGATACCATGAAGTTTTAGGTCGTGTTGTCTCGAAGAAATAAAAAAGCCTCGAGAATTTATCTCGAGGCTACCGTTTTTTGAGATGTTTAGCGTTTCAGGCTCAATTCCCTTAACGCCCTGGTTTGTTCATTGCTGGTTTTAAACTCTGGGAAATCGGGGTTGGCTTTGCGGTCTTTCGGGCGCACAAAGACCCTCGAGTCAACTTGTATTGCACCTTCTGGACGAATTTTTTCGCGTTGTGGTTTGGCAGGAATTCCAAATGCCACGGTGTGCGGT
>JANMUC010000457.1:0-3947 GCA_031391225.1 Deinococcales bacterium | reverse complement strand
GCACCGCCATGCCAGCAATGCGTTTAGCGGCATTTTGAATATCGTTTAAGGTGACAGGCAAGGCACTCAAATCCATAAACCAAGTCTAACCCAAGCCACCAACATCCAAAACTTTAGTGCCTTGCGTAAGCCCAGATGAACCACGACATCAAACTTGGGTCACTCGAGTTTGCCATCAGGATTTCGTTTTCAAGCCTTTTTCAAAGTGAGGTGAATCGAGAAACGACGGTACAAAACATTGTCTGAAGAAGTTCACTCGAGATTCTAGACTTGTGCACTGCACAAGAAGACAAGCCACAAAGGATGAACATGAACAAGAAATTACTATGCCTGCTGGCAATTGCCCTGTCGGGTACTTTGCCAGCGCTCGCCTCGAGTCACCGCGAAGCGCCGTTTGTTTCGCGTAGCCCAAAAGTGGATGGCACGGATTATTACGTGTTTAATTCGTATCAACGCGGACGCGAAAAGTACGTGACCATGATTGCCGATTACTTGCCGTTGCAAGACGGTTACGGCGGTCCGAACTTTTTTAACCTCGACCCCGATGCGATTTACGAAATTCACTTGGACAACAACGCGGATGCCAAAGAAGACCTGACCTTCCAGTTCAAGTTTAAAACCACGCTCAAAGACATTCAGCTGCCAATAGGCACGGGCGAAAACCAAAAAATGGTGTCTGTGCCATTTACCAACGTTGGTGCGATCAGCGCCGGAAACCTTGGCGCACTGAACGTTCAAGAGTCCTACACGGTCAACGTGATTCGCGGTGACAGGCGTGCTGGGAAGCTCGAGGCGGTCAGCAATTTGCAGACGGGCGACAAAGAATTCCTCAAGCCAGCCGACAACATTGGCAAAAAGTCGATTCCAGATTATGCCGAGTACGCTCGAGCCTATCTGTACGACATTAAAATTCCTGGTTGCGAAGTTCCAGGTCGTTTGTTTGTCGGGCAACGCAAAGACCCATTCGTGGTCAACTTGGGCGAAACCTTTGACCTGGTGAACATCAAAAATCCGCTCGGTTCGATCACAGGTGGCAAAGACGACCTTGCCGACAAGAATGTGACCGCCATCGAACTCGAGGTCGCAAAATCGTGCTTGACCGCAGGCGATTCGGGGATTGTCGGTTCTTGGACGACCGCCAGCCTGCCCAAAACGCGCACCCTGACCA
Organism: Deinococcales bacterium; assembly: GCA_031391225.1. Classification (GTDB taxonomy): domain Bacteria; phylum Deinococcota; class Deinococci; order Deinococcales; family JAAFIG01; genus JANXTZ01. Next base: position 2,779 of record JANMUC010000457.1, on the reverse strand, counting down.
CCGACCCAACGTACGCCAAACCTGCCAGCTCGAGCGGCGAGTACGTGCAAGTCTCGAGGTTGTCAAACCCGTTGGTCAACGAGGTCGTGATTGGCATTAAAGACAAAGACAAGTTCAATGCCAGTGAACCAAAAGACGACGGACAATTTGCCACCTACGTCACGCATCCAACCCTGCCAGCCGTGCTCGAGTTGTTGTTCGGCGCGGCGGGCGTCAAAGCCCCAACCGCATTCCCACGGGCGGATTTGGTGGCAGCATTCTTGACGGGTGTTGAGGGCTTAAACAAGAACGGCAGCGTTGCCGAGATGCTGCGCTTGAACACCAAAATCGATGCCAAAGCGCTGGATGAGCAAAACAACCTTGGTGTGATTGGCGGCGATACCGCCGGTTTCCCCAATGGTCGCCGTCCTGGTGACGACGTGGTGGACATTGCGCTTCGTGTGGTTATGGGTAAGCTCCTGCCCGCCGATGTTGCCCCAAGTGGTCAACTGCCATTCACCGACGGTGCAAACGTGAACGACAGCATGTTTGATGCCAGCTTCCCCTACTTGAAGACCCCAATTCCTGGTTCGATGTAAGCAGAGGCAGAGAGCACAGCGCACAGAGCAGAGAGCGAAACTCGGGTTTTGGTGTGAGGGTCGTTTAATTATTTTGTTGAGGGCGCAGGTGATGCGCTCTCAACCCCATAAAACAAGAATTTATTTTATCAAAAGGAGTTTTTATGAACGCAAAAACCTGGCTTTTCGCAATTGCTTTCTTTCTAAGCTCGAGCGCTTTGGCGACACCATTTATTCCTAAATCTGACGATCAAATCCTCGAGCGCTTGCGGGTCAATGTGAATGACGTTGCGGCTCGAGAATTGCGCGACTTGCGGGCGCAGTTGCAACAAAACCCGAACAACCTTTCTCTTGCCGTGACGTTGGCACGAAAGTACATCGAACGCGCCAGAAGCGATGCGGACCCGCGTTACAATGGACGCGCTCAGGCGGTGCTCGAGCCGTGGTGGAAGCTCGAGACTCCATCAGAATCGGTTTTGGTGTTGCGAGCAACCTTAAAGCAAAACGCTCACGATTTTAAGGGTGCGTTGCTTGACCTCGACCTTGCCGCCAAGCTGGACCCGCAAGACCCACAAATTTGGGTCACGCGTAGCGTGGTGCAAACCGTGCTGGGCGATTTGACCGAAGCCAAACGTTCGTGCTTGCCACTCTTTCAAACCTCGAGCGAATTGGTTGCTGTGACCTGCGTTGCCAACGCCGCAAGCTTGAATGGTCAAGCCGCCAAAGCCTTTCAGACGCTCGAGCAGGTGCTGCGCGACAACCCGGAAGCCAGCGAATCCGAAAAATCTTGGGCAACTGGGACGCTGGTCGAGACGGCGGCACGGTTGCGACGCCCCGATGCCGATGCGCGTTTTCAAGCAGCATTGCAAAAAGATTCGAGCGACACGTATTTGAAAGCCGCTTACGTGGACTTTTTGCTCGAGAAAAACCAGGCGACTCGAGCTTTGGGTTTTGTGCAAAATACCAAAGCCGATGCCTTGCTGTTGCGACGGGTGTTGGTTGAAAAAACACTTCGCTTAAAAACCTATTCGCAATACCGCGATCAGATGGCATCCAGAATTGCCGCCAGCCACGCTCGAGGGGACACCGTTCACCGCCGCGAGGAAGCAATTTTTAGCCTTCATGTGCTCGAGAAATCAAGTGAAGCCTTAAAGCTTGCCAGCGCCAATTGGTTCGTGCAGCACGAACCACAGGACGCCAAAATCTTACTGGAGTCTGCCATCGCCGCCCGACAATTTGAAGCCGCAAAACCCGTGCTCGAGTGGTTTAACACGACCAAACTCGAGGATGTCCAAATTGCAAAACTTGTTGCGCAAGTGAAAGCAGGTTTGAAATGAAACGCAGTTTGATGTTCCTCGCGTCAATTTTTTTGTGCTCGAGCTTGGTATTCGCACACAAAGCCAGTGACTCTTACCTTAACCTCAACCTGAAAACCCCAAACTTGTCTGGACGCTGGGACGTAGCGCTGCGGGATCTCGACTATGCGATTGGGCTTGACGACAACGACGACGGCGCGATCACCTGGGGAGAATTGAAGATTTACCGTGTTGCTGTTGAAAGTTACTTGCTTTCCAAACTCGAGCTTCGCAATCAGAATCAAACCTGCAAATTGAACGCTAGCAATTACTTGGTTGACAACCATACCGACGGGGCTTACGTCGTGCTGCCGTTTACCAGCAATTGCTCGAGCAACCCAAGCACTCTAAAAGTAAACTACAACCTGTTTTTTGATGTTGATCCACAACATCGGGGCTTGCTGAACCTCGAGACGGAGAACGGCACGCAAACCGCCATTTTCAGCTCCGAAAATCACAATCTCAGTTTTCAACTCCGTCAGCAAAACGCAATTTCGCAGTTCCTCGAGTTTGTCCGCGAAGGCGTGCTGCACATTTGGGGCGGCATTGACCACATTTTATTTTTGCTTGCATTGTTGCTGCCCAGCGTTTTGCGCCGCGAAAACGGACGCTGGATGCCTGTTGGAAACTTTAGAAATGCCCTCCGTAGCGTCCTGAAAATTGTGACCGCCTTCACCCTAGCTCACTCCGTCACGCTCTCTCTGGCTGCACTGCAAATTGTCAGTTTGCCCTCAAAACTGGTTGAAAGCACGATTGCCGCCTCCGTGGTGCTTGCCGCCCTCAACAATGTCTTTCCCGTCGTGAAAGAGCGCCGCCGTTGGTTGGTCGCCTTCGGTTTTGGATTGATTCACGGCTTTGGATTTGCCA
>JANMUC010000453.1:0-12952 GCA_031391225.1 Deinococcales bacterium | reverse complement strand
TGTTCTGTTCTGTTCTGTTCTGTTCTGTTCTGTTCTGTTCTGTTCTGTTCTGTTCTGTTCTGTTCTGTTCTGTTCTCAAGTTTAAGTTAATCATCTCCAGCAACGCATCAAATGAAATGGGTTTCACCAAAAAACCATTGGCTTTCACCGTTCGCGCCCGATCCTCGGGTTCGTCCCGACCTGACAGCACAATAATTTTTGGACACCTCTCGAGCGCACAAAGCCGTTCTAAAGTCTCAAAACCATCCAAACCAGGCATCATCAAATCCAGCATCACCAAATCTGGCAGATACGTTTGAACAACCTCGAGTCCCAATTCGCCATTTTCAGCCGTTTGGACTTCAAAACCAGCCAAACCCAGACCGCGCCGCATTAAACTGCGTATTCCAGGTTCATCATCAATCACCAACACGCGGTGCTTGACCGTGAGATTTTGGGTCATGGTATTCGTGTCAAGGTCACGTTTCAATCTTACTCTTTTTGGCAGACCAATGTAAGCCATCGTTTTTAATAAATTTTGTGTGGATCGAATGATTTATAAGCTTTACGAGATTGCAGTCATGAGATCAACCGCCTCTCTCGAGACACCCGAATTTGATCGGTTTTAAGGTTTTGGGCGAATGAAATAACCTGTTTCATCCTAGAATTCAGGGCAACTGCAAAATCTGAATTTCGTACTTTTTGTTTGGGCAGCCATTATGCCACCCTCATCCGGCGAGCAAGCTCGCCACCTTCTCCCGCCGTGCGGGAGAAGGACAAAAACCTCGAGCCACACGTGTAGAAAGCTTAAACTCCCTTCTCCTGATGTTGGGAGAAGGGTCGGGGATGAGGGTAGACAGGCAATCGATTATTGACGTGTTTCATGTTGTTTTTGAATTTCTCGAGACACGAAAATCACTAACGTCCAACGTATTTTCTAAGATTTAACCCTCAAAACAAACGTCAGACACAGAATCTCGAGCCAAAACGCTCTTTCATGAGATTCTCGAGGTTAAAATGAACCATGACCCCAGACCGTTTGGATTTCCTGAAAACCTTACTGACCACCCCAGGACCGAGCGGTTTTGAAACTCGAGTGGCAAAAGTGTACAGCGATGAAGCCAGCAAGTTCGCTCAAGTCGAAAAAGACCATTACGGTAACGTTTACGCCAGCATCAACGCGGGTGCGAAGTTGCGCATCATGCTGTCTGGGCATTTGGACGAAATTGGTTTGATCGTCACGCACATTGATAAAGAAGGTTTTGTTTGGTTGGCTGGCATTGGTGGTTGGCAAGCCAGCATTTTGCTTGGGCAACGTCTGCGCCTGCTGGCAAAAGATGGTGATCTGATCGGCGTGATCGGCACAAAACCCACGCACCTGATCGAAGCCGATGACCGTAACAAAGCCACCAAGCTCGAGGATATCTGGCTTGACGTGGGTTTGAATGCCGAAGAAACCAAAGCCAAAGTGCGGGTTGGCGATGTCGCCGTGATTGAACAACCCGTGGTCGAATTTGGCAACGGTCGTATTGCCTCCAAAGCCTTGGACAACCGAATCGGTGCGTTTGTGGTGCTCGAGGTTTTGCGGGTTCTTGCCGAAAAAGGTTGCCCGCATCACGTGATTACGGTGGGCAGCACCCAGGAAGAAATCGGTTTGCACGGCGCGAGAATGGCGGCGTTTAAACTCGAGCCTCATGCGGCAATCGCGGTGGATGTGACCTTTGAAACCTCGCAACCAGGCTCGAACGTCAAAAAGACAGGGGAGAGCATCTTCGGTTCTGGCGCGAACCTAACGATCTCGCCCATGACCAACCCTGTCATGAACAACGACATTCAAGAGATTGCCAAAAAAGAGAATCTGCCACTGACCACAGCCTCCAGCGCAAATTGGAGTGGCACAGATGCCGACGAAATTATTTTGGCTCGAGCTGGTGTTCCAACGGCGGTGCTCAGTGTTCCGGTGCGTCACATGCACTCGCCGTCCGAAATGGCGGATACGGCTGACATTCAGGCGGTGATTGATCTGATGGTGGCTTATATCATGAGTCTGCCCGAAAATGCCGAGTTTCAGCGTTGAGCAAAGGAATTTCCGATTTTCGAGCGATCAAGCTCGAGAATGAGTCTCCAAGTCTAAACTCGAGTTTAAAACCATCAAAAAATGCGTGCCTCAAATTTGTTACCCAAAAGGGGACAAATGTGAATGCGGGATTTTCACTTGCGTTGTGTCCCGACGCCCCTATACTCCTGCCATGCGTCGAATCTTTCTGACCATCCTTGCCATTGGTACACTATTTGGTGCTGCACTGGCAAAGACTTACGTGGTTCAATCAGGTGACACCCTGTACTCAGTTGCCAGATCAAACGGCATCAGCCTGGCGCAACTGATGGTTTTTAACAAAGGAATTGCCACCAATCTCAAACCAGGACAACGTTTAACCCTGCCCGACAATGCACGTGCAACGACAACAATCACCAAAACCAGCAAAGTTCAACAAAGCACCTCGGGCAGGGCTAACAACTCGAGCGTGGTTCAAGCCGCCTACCGCAACCTTGGAGCGCGTTACGTTTGGGGCGCAAGCCGTCCTGGCGCGTTTGACTGCTCAGGCTTCACAATGTACGTCATGCGTCAATTTGGGGTCAGTCTGCCGCACTCCTCGAGCGCCCAATTTCGCATGGGAAGCAGCGTTTCACGCAGCAACCTGCTAGCCGGCGACTTGGTATTTTTCAGCCTCGCAACACGCGGCGTGGTCGGTCACGTCGGCGTCTACATCGGCAACGGACGCATGATTCACGCCAGCACCCCAAGTACGGGCGTGATCGTCTCGAGCCTCAGCGAACGGTATTACGTCAGCCGTTACCTCGGGGCGCGTCGCGTCAAGTAAACAACTTTAGAATGTTGAGGCTCGAGCTGAAAATGCTCGAGCTTTTTTAATCCAAACTCGAGCGTTCTAGTGCCTTGTGAAAAGCTTTTGCCGCAAACTCGAGTTGCTCTAAAGTTGTATCTCGCCCAAGGCTAAACCGAATACTGGCTCGAGCCTCATCAGGGCTGCGTCCAAGCGCAATCAGAACATGACTTGGCTCGAGCGTCCCAGCGCTGCACGCGCTGCCCGAACTGGCGGCAACCCCTTCAAGGTCGAGGTTCATCAGTAAGGCTTCACCGTCCACACCTCGAGCGGTCACGTTGACATGGCGTGGACTGCGCTGGGTCGGGTGTCCGTTCAAACTAACGCTTGGATTCTCGAGCAGCATGGTTTGAAAAGAATTGCGTAACCCCGTTAGCCTGACAGATTCTTGTGGTTGAAGCTTGACGGCTTTTTCGGCGGCAAAACCCATGCCAACCGCGCCTGGAACGTTGTGTGTGCCACCACGCAAACCGCTCTCTTGATGCCCACCGTACAACAATGGCGGCAATTCCAGACCGCGCCGCACAAACAATGCACCCACACCTTTAGGACCGTAAAACTTGTGCGCCGAAATGGTCAGCAAATCACAACCCAACTCGAGCACGTTTAACGGCACATAACCCAAACTTTGCACAGCATCAACATGAAAAATAATTCCTTTCGAGCGACAAATTTCGGAAATTGCCCGTACATCTTGAAGGCTGCCAATTTCGTTATTCACGTGCATTACACTGACCAGCATCGTCTCTGGTGTTATCGCCTCGAGTACCTGTTCGGGGTCAATCACACCGAATTTATCAGGCTCGAGATAGATCACTTCGCAACGCCCAGACAGCTCGAGCGCCCGTGCAGGAGCGAGCACGGCGCTGTGCTCGATGGCACTGGTGACAATCTGCCCACCTTTTGCCAAACCCAACCCAAACAAAACCTGATTGTTGGCTTCAGTCCCGCCAGAGGTAAAAATCAATTCTCGACTCGAGCAACCCAGCGCACGCCCCAAACGTTCGCGGGCTTCCTCGAGCGCCCCCTTGGCGATGCTGCCCTCACGGTGAACGCTTGAAGCGTTGCCCATGAAGAATTGGTATGGACGCATGACCTCTTCGATTTCGGGATCGAGTGGTGTGGTCGCAGCATAATCGAGGTAAACGCGCATCAGGTATTGGTAGGGTGCGCCCCGCGCACCAGGGTGTGCCAGATGGTGTGCATGGCACACCCTACAACTTCAAAAAAGCTCGAGATTGTTTCTCGAGTGATTCAAACAAGAACTTGGCTCATGCCATCGGCAAGGGTTGCCCTGCCGCCACGTGCTCGCGCATTTGAAGCACAGCGTTGCCCAGTTCGGCTTCTTTCATCAAATCTGCCAAACTCGTGTTGCCCAGAACATCCCGAATCGCGCCGTCAACCCGTCGCCACAGGCTCTCAGTGCCGCAGGCAGACACGTGTGAGCAACTGCCAGGGTCTTCGATGCAGCTCACGGGCGCAAGGCTGCCCTCGAGCGCCTCAACGACTTGCAGCGCACTGATCTCTTCGGGTGCTCGAGAGAGTTTGTAACCACCGAACGCCCCGCGCACACTGCGAATAAATCCGGCACGGCGTAAATTGGCGGCAATTTGCTCGAGGTAATGCTGGGAAATGTCTTGCTTTTCGGCAACGTGCTTTAACGCCATCGCTTCGCCGCCCGCGGCGGCAATTTCGACCAGGGCGCGTAAACCGTATTGGGCTTTGGTTGAAATCCACATCTCTAATAACCTCCAGGGTTTAACTGAGAATGGTTCTCAATTTAATCCCGTAAATTCCTTACGTCAAGTACGGGATTCACTTTTTCTCGAGATTGGTTTTGCATTATTGATGACAACCCACAGCCTTATAACTCGAGCTTTGGTTTAATCTCGAGTTTGAGTTGCATAAGTTTCAGCCTAATCTTGTTTTGATTTGTGGCAAATTGAAAGACTGGTTTATTCATCAACATACAAAATTCTGCGTAAATCATTGCGGAAAACACCGCGCATACCCCAGGTTTCACCCAGTTTCTCGAGCAAGCCAAACTCAGACGCATAACTAACTTCAAATTCTGCGACGGCTTTGTCGTAAAGTTGGTCTTTTATTTGCGAAAGAATGCTGTCTCGAATTGCTTTGTAACCACCATTTGAAGCGCTAAGATCAGCGCAAGCATCTTCGCGGTTTTTACCACTCGATGCCATGTAAGCCATAACTTTTGCATTGGCTGCCAAGCCTCCAGGACCTGATCTGGTATTTCCAGTGATTGTAGACGCGTAATCAGAGGCATAATTTTTAGCTTCACGGCGCAATCTGATACCTGTAGGAATCGCAGCTCTAGAGGCTTGAATATTTTTCTCGGTTTGCAAAAATCCGGCAATCATTAAAGCCGCTGCGCCGGCAGGTAAAATAATAGCCGCCGCAGAGGAAGCCACTGCTGCCGTGTCAATTGCAATAACGTCGGTTGCGACCGTAGCTCCAGTTGCCCCAGCCGTTGAAGCCGAACCGGTAACTGTAGCACCCGTTGCCGCGCCGCCGCCAGCGGCACTACCTCCTGTTGCCGCCGTTTGTGCGCCTTTGGTGGCAGCCTGTTCAGCCACTTCTGCCCCGACATTCGCCCAGTTTGGCGATATAGACCCTGCAATTTGTCCTGCAATAGACCCTTGAACCACTTGACCGGCAGAAAGGGTAAAAGGTCCTTCGCCTTTAACGCCTGCACTTAACTCGAGACTGCCAACTTTCAATTTATCTGGGTCTTTCTGAACTTCCGCCCACTTCACAGAAATCGCCGATAATTTCGCTTCTATTAAAGCCTTCAACCACGGGATTTTTTTCCAGGCTATTGCCGCTTCAGCTCCAGCGCTGATTTCCAATTTTTCAGTCGTAAGGTTGAACGTAAATTTTTCTTTGGATTTCCCATCAAATTCCATGCCTCCAAGTGCCCCATGAAATTCTTGTTTTGCAAGGTCGCCCTCTGCTTTTCCACCAGCACCATCTAGAGAACCCGAAGGACCAACTGTGAAAGGGGCAGACACACCCTTGCCTTGACCATTGTTATCCATAAATTCAAGACTGGCTTTTGCTTTAAACTTTAAATCGCTTTTGACGTAACGCCAATCTTTAGCACCCAACTTAACTTCTGGAAAATCGAATGAATATTTTCTGTTAATATCGTTCTGCGCTGGTTTTGTAGGCTCACGTTGAATGAATAAATCAACCAAACTCGAGTCTCGTTCCAATTGCAATTCTTTGTCTTCTTCTGGTTTCTCGAGTTTCTCTTTTTCGTCCTCTTCAACCACAGCTTCGCGTTGCACCACACCCGCGCCGCTCGAGCCTCCAGTGGGCGCAACACCGACCGAACTCGAGTTCATCACATTGTTGGCGGTTGCCTCTGCCGCCTGTTCAAATCGGTCATTCGGATCACTAACTTTGACCCCGCCGCCCCACGAAATCCCGTCTACCGCGCCGTTGGCTTGTTGCACGGTGTGCGTCGCCTCGTGCGCCAGCAAGCGCATTCCGTCGCTCGAGTTTGGGTTGTACAAGCCTTGGCGAAAGTAAATATCGTTGCCTGTCGTGAAGGCATTGGCGTGAAGTTCACTCGAGAGTTTGTTGGCTTCAGAATCGGTGTGAACACGAATGCCCGAGAGATCAGCGCCAATGCCAGTCTCGAGTTGGGTTTGAATGGTTGGCTCGAGTGGAGTTCCACTGCCTGCACTGGCTTGAATTCTAGCGTTCAAATTCGGTTCTGTCGCGTCACTTGTGGTTTTTGGGGCGGCTTTGCGTTGAACGGTGTGTTCTGGCGCAAAAACGGAAATGTCAGCGAAATTGTGCGCGTGTTGAGGCTCGAGATTTTCGGGCATTTGCGTTTCTGCCGCTTGCATGGAATTGGTGCTTGCGGGTTGCTGCATCACGCTCGAGTTGATAACACTTTGTTCATGGTCAGCGTTTTCTTTGCGTTGAATTTTTGATCGTTCCACAAAACCTCCTAAAGAAATTTCTTCTCGAGCCTGCCCAGGTTCAGGCTGTCTAACCGAGGGTGAAAATCACGAACCTCGAGCGCGAAAAGTGCGCAGGTCACTCGAGGCTTGGTGGTTCAGATTTGATTGTTGGGTAAGTGCTGGTTAATTTGCTGGGATTGCAGGGCAAGGTCACGTTCTTCGGCTAAAACGTTCGCCCATTCCTCGAGCGTGCGCTTTCCGGTCAAGACCAAATCCACGGGCGCAACAAAGCAAGTGCCTTTGCAAAAACGCCTTCGGGCGAGTTGGGCGTACTTATGGTTTTTGAGGGTCACGGGTTTCAAGGGTGTACTCCTTGGCGTGCAGCGTGGTTGGTCTAGAGGTGCGTTAATACTGTCCAACAAAAATATTGCCAATGTAGGCTTGGCTTGAAGGACTACTTGAATCAAACCTGAGCTTGATTTCCATGTACGCAGCTTCGGAGGCGGTATCTCCAAAGTTTGGCGGTCCTAGCTGAATATCTGTAAAAGTTAGATTGTTGCTGTCTATAACTGCGGAGTTCCAAACGGTGCATTCTTGGGCGCTCTTGCAATCTCGAGCGTAAACTATCAGGGTGTCTGAAATGCTTGTCGTGCCGATAATTGCCTTAAAGTAAAGCCCGTGGTCTTGCGAGCGAGCCACATTGTAAGGGTAGCTCTTGGTGACTTCGAGGACGGTATCGCCATTTAAACCCGTTCTGGCACTGTAAAAATCGCCGAACTGACGGACATAAGAAGCAGGATTAAAGTTGTTAAAAGCTGCGGGACGGGCAATACCCGTAAAAGCTCCTGATGACCAGCCGCCATTACCGCCGTCAAAATTTTTGATGAGAATCACCAGTCGCGCACTGACCGTTGTTGTTGTTTTCGTGCCATCATATTGGAATACTTCGGCGGTGACATCGTAAGCACCATTGTCAAAAGAAGTTAGATTAGACCTTTCAATGTTAAAGCAAAACTCTGGGCAATTGTTGTTAGGGGTAGTGTCAATAGCAAAAAACTTTCCATTCAGAAATATTTTCGTGTAGTTTACTCGAGAACCCGTAAAGTTTTTCAGTAGCACTTTAATACTAAGTTGAGTCACAACACGGTCAACTGGGGACGATGGCACAACCACTTCGATGCTAGCCGCACCTGGAACAATGGGCGCAGCCGCCGAGAAACTGGTGTTATACGGGACAGCATTTCCGGCTAAGTCCGTCACGCCGTTCAAGATTACGTTCATCGGGGCTGGATAAGCCGTGGGTGTACTGCTTGCTTTGAGGGTTAATTTTGTTCCAACCGAATTCAAAGTTGCCGTTCGGGTCAACGGCAGCGCGGTTGGGAAAGCATCCACCTCGAGTTTCACAGTGGTATCGGTGATGCTCGAGCTTAGAATTTGTTCGTTGAAGGTCAATGCAATATCGTCGGTTAATTGCACACTTGCTGCTCCAGCCGTAGGTACTTGAAAAACCACGGTTGGGGCTGTCCTGTCCACGGTGATTTGTCTGGCAGCGCTGAGGACATCTGCCGTTCCAGTTTTGCTGGCTTTGGCGGTCAAACTGTACGCTTTTTCGGCTTCGGTGTTCGTGTCCCAGGTGTAGGTGTACGGTGCGCTCAGGGTTGCCAGCACCGCGCCGTCTTTCAGTAATTCGACGCTGGTCGGTTCGCCTGTGACCGCCAGTTGAACAGTCACAGCACCTTTGGTAAAAACATTGGTATCGGGACTGGTGATGCTGACGGTTGGTGGGATAACGTTAATTGGGGCTGGGTTGTCCGGGCAGGCGATCAAACTCGAGGCAAGGGCAATCAGCAACAACGCTTGTTTGAAACGAATTTTCATAACATCTCCTGTTGACGGTTGGTTTAACAAGCGCCTCTTAAGTTTCAAGCTTCGCTCGAGGCTCACAAACTCGAGCAAATTCGATCTCGAAAAGGTGGAAGTTGGGTTGACTCGAGGTTCGTGTTTTAAGAGCCGTCACGACCTCGAGCGTGGTTGTTCTACGGAATGCGGTTGGGGCGTTGAATTCGCAGGTCGTATCCAAAAACTTGGCTACCCAATGGGTACATGACCAACGGGTCGCCTTGGGGATCAAACGCGAGTGATGGATTGCTGATACCCGAACCGAAAAGATAACCGTCTTCGGGATTGAGTTTCGACAAACTGGTTTCTTTCCATACCGATTGGGCATCGTTCCAGTTCCAACGAAGCAGCCGCGCATCGCGAACAGAGGCCCTGTTATCGCTTGTGGTTACGTTCTCAGCCAGAACGACCGCCGGGTTGCCCTCGGGATCGATCACCAAGGCTGGGGCGACATCGTACTCTTGGTCGAATTGATTGATGTACGAGGGTCCGACTTGCGCCCATCCGAACAGGGATAAGGCTTTGACGAAAACCACGGGTTTGCCGTAATTCGCGCCTCTGAGTGCCTCTGAATAAGCCACGTACAAAAATCCTGTTGGCCCTTGAGCAACCGAGACGCCGTACATGTAGGTTCCAACGGTGTTTACAGCGCCCCCGACTGAAATCCAATCTGCTCCTGTCCATTCTTTGACCCGAACGATTGCGTCGAAACTAAAGCCTTCAATCCACGCAACGATGGGCTTTCCTGCTGGATTCAAGGTGATTGATGGACTGTACACATAACCCGAACCGACCTTGGCTCCGACATCCGTCCAAGCCGATCCATTCCAATGTTTTACGAACAAGCCCGAGGCTCGGTCGCTCAGGGCGACAAACGGATCACCATTGGAATCTAAAATCATCGACATACCATCAATTCCAGGGTCGGCAGTGACGAATGTGCCGCCCAGCAACTCCCAGTCCGTGCCGTTCCAACGTTTGACGTAAGCCCTGCCAGCGGATACGAAATTGACGATTGGGTTTCCGCTCGGATTCAAAGCGATGGATGCGCTGCCACCAAAACCCAAAGCGGTGGTTCCAACCAAAGACCAAGCCGTTCCATTCCAACGCTTGACATAAATCCCGCTCGCTTCCCCCCAGACCACGTATGGGTTTCGGTTCGCATCCACAGCCAACGATCTGGAACCGGTACTTCTGGGAGGATTCAAGAGGTCATCCAACTTGACCAACACCGACCCGCCAAAAGGCGGCCATTCGGTGGCGAAGAAGTTGGATTTCAACTCACCCGTCGCGTTCCCGGCGAGGTCGGCGATTCCGGTCAGCACCACATCCATCGTGGCTGGCAGGCTCGGCAGGGTCGTCGGACGCAGGGTCAGTTTCGTTCCGCCCGCAGCCAACGATGCGACGCTCGGCACGACACTCGCGCCGATCCGCAATTGAGCACTCTGCGCCGTGACGCTCGCCGCAGCAATGGCTTCGTTGAAAGTCACGCTGATCTCGTCGGAAAGAAAAACATCGGGCGCGGCATCGACTGGAACTCGAGCCGCCACTGTCGGAGCAGTCCGATCCACGGTGATCTGACGAACCGCGCTGAGCACATCGGCGAAACCCGTTTTTTTGACTCGAGCCGTCAGCGCGTAGGTTTTCTCAATTGAATTGACGGTCTCGAAATCGTACTCGTAGGGCGCGTTCATCACCGTCAGCAACGCCCCATCTCTGAGCAGCTCAACGCTACTCGGATCGCCCGTGACGGTCAGCTTAATTTTGATCAACGAATTGCGGGTGAAGACATCGGCGTTTGGACTCGAGATGCCGACGGTCAAGGCGTTTGCGGTAACCGCAGCGGTATTCAGTGTGACCTCGGCAAATTTGCTGGTGTCTTGCACGCTGGTCGCCCGTACCACCGTTACGCTGGCAGTCGTGGCACTGGGCGCATTAAAACCTATGCTCGAGCCTGAGGGAACAGCCAACGTGCCGTTGCCACCGGTTTTGCTCCAAGTCACAGCGTTGTTAAATGCACCTGTTCCCGTGACGACAGCGCTTAAGGTGGTGACTTCACTGGCTGCCAAAGCGGTTTTTAAGGCGCTGGCAGTGACCAATGTAATGCTCAAGGTTGGTTTGGGTGTGGTATCGCCGCAAGCAATCAAACTCGAGGTGAGGGCTATCAATAACAGTATTGGTTTGAAACTCATGTCCATGAAATCTCCCGTTGATTCCTCGAGCAATTTGATCTCGAGCTTTGTATTCTGATTGCGTTTTGATTGATTTACAGCATTCAATCTCGAGCAACTCCCTCCGTAGCAACTCGAGTATGTCTTTAGAATGCAACACCAGTGGTCAGATTTCGGTCAGGTTTTAAGGGGGTTTTGCAGCATTGCGCTAGGTTTTTGCATATTCGTTTCTGAACGCATGACCGCAAGCCCCACAAAACAAAGCGTAAGGACTGTTGATGCTTGAGCCACATTTTGGGCAGCACTCGAGCATTTTCGTGCCGTCGTTGATGCAGTAATGCTCATCCGATTCTCTGGGCACGGCACGGCGACAATGCAGACAAATCCTGAATGACAAGCCAGATGGCTTGTTCTCTGCTTGAAGGTTGATGCCTTCCATAACTTGACCCCCAGTCAACTTTTAGTTTGCAACATGACCGGTCAGATTGCGGTCAGGTTTTGAGGGGGGTATGCAGCTTTTAAGGCTTGGGTTAAAAAGTCTTGCCAATTCTCGGGCAGGGTTTCACCAACCTCGAGCAAATAACCTTTGGCGTTTTCGTACACGCGTTCTAAGGTTTTGTAATTTCTGGCGGCACGCAGCGCATACAAACTGATTCTTAACATTTCCAGGTCGTAAGGGTTCATGGTCAGTAAAAACCGACTGACCCGACTTGCCTCTCTGACATCAGTCTCGAGCAGTTGAAGCATTCTGTTATATAGGGCTTGCTCGAGCAAATCACGAATACTTTGCGAATTTTCAAACTCGAGATTTTGCAGGTACATCCCCTGCCAAACTTGGGTGTCGCCGTTTTTCAAGAACTCTTCAAGGTCGCTGGTCATCTGCCCCAGCGCATAACCGCCCACGGTGGTCTGAATGATCTCTTTGCCCAAACTGGTGCGTGTCCCACGAATCAATTCTTTTAAACTCGAGGCGGCGCGGTCTTCGTCGTCTTGCGGGTACAGTGCCTCTAAAAGCTCGAGTTTCTCGAGTTGGGGCTTGCCTGTAATCCTCGCCTCGAGCAGTAAGATCAGCAGTTCTTGACGTTTGCGACCTCGAATTGGAATGCCTGAAATTTGGATGCCCCCGAGCGTGGTCAATCGCAATTCTGGGGTTGATGTTGTGATGTTTTGCTGTTCTAATTCTGGAAAGTGACGCAATGCGATTTGGGCAAAGAAAAAACTTTCATTGTTTCGCATCGTCAACAGCATTTCACGGGCTGCATCCCAGTTTTTGGTGAGACACTGGTACTCGAGCGCGTAAAAGTTGGCATCGTGGTTGTGTCCTAAAATTCGGTTTTTGGTCTCACTGGTTTGCAGGGCACTTAATGCCTCGTCAGATCGGTTTAAGGACAATAGCGCCTGATACCGTGCATGGTGCGAATACGCCAGCATGGCGGGGTACTCGAGTTGCTCTGCCAAAGCCAGGCATTGATCGGCAAGGCGTAAACCCTCGACAGGGTTGTTCGAGAAGGTCTCGGATTTGGCAGCATGGTACAAACAGTTGGCAATCAAACGCGGGTTATTGATCTCCCGTGCGCCTTGCAGGGCGGTTCGAGCGTATTTCAAAGCCAACACCGCGCCGTATGGTACGTCCCAACCTCGGTATAAAAAACTCAGGTTGGTGCAGGTCATGATCCATTTTGCCCTAAACGTTGTGCCGCGAAGTTGCTCTTCCGCCTCGAGTAATTCTCGTTCGGCGGTTTGGCATTGGTTTAGTTCGGTTCTGGTGGCTGCCAGCAAGGTCAGGCTTTGCAAACGCTGTGCCTGATGTCCAACTTCGGTAAAAAATTTTATGGATTGTTCTAAATAACTCACGGCAACGCTGAGCGAATCTTGGTAGTATTCCATTGCGCCAAGTCGGTAAAACACGCAACCCAAACCGTAAGAATCGCCAGTTTTTTGATAAAGTCCTTGAGCCGTTCGGTAGTGCGTTTCGGCTGATTTTGTATCGCCAACAAAATCGCTCAACATGCCTTTGGATAAAAAAATATCGGCTCGTAATGCCTCGGGCGGTGTTTGCTGCAAT
>JANMUC010000406.1:0-4295 GCA_031391225.1 Deinococcales bacterium | reverse complement strand
GAAGGTATCGCCAGCCGCAAACATCACGGTTTTGCCCGCATTTTGGTAATACTCGCCCAATTTGGCAATCGTGGTGGTTTTGCCCACGCCATTCACGCCAATCATCAAAATGACTTTGCCTTTAGGCTCGAGCAACGACTTTTTGGCATCGGGTGTGAATCCTGCCGAGCGCAATTTAGCCCTGAACTTATCTGGCTCCAGTTGCTGAGTTAAAGCCTGTGCCAGTGCGTCACGCAAATCTTTCTTGCCCGTTTCACGCATTTGGGCTTTGACATCCTCGAGAATGTCTTTGGCTGCCGCGCCGCCCACATCTGCGCCAATCAATGCAAACTCGAGGTCTTCGAGCGAGTATTCTTGTTTGCCTTGCGCAATTTCGGTGATGTCAACACCCAGTGGACCCGCCACTTGATTTAGGGCGGCTCGGGTTTTTGAAAGTCCTTGTTTTAATCTTTGCAACCAACTCATCGTTACTCCTGTGATTACCTTAACCCACGTTTAAACTCGAGTGCTAAAATTGATTCTATCGAGGTAAGGCTTATGGCAAATGCAATTCGTGCAACCATAGACGATTTGTATGCTTTTGAAGGCAATGCAGAATTGCTCGAGGGGAACGTAAAAGTCATTCCAGCCAAAGGCGATGCGCCCAGTTCTGCAGGTGGCGCAATCTCGTTGAGTTTGCGGAAGTATGCCCGAAAAACAGGTTTAGGACGGGCTTGTACGAGCGGGGTCGCTTCATTGTTCATCTTCTGCACCGCGAATCCTTCAGCCCCGACGCATCATTTCATACTGGGGAACGAAACGGAATGCGATTTCTCGAGGGCGCACCAATATTTGCAGTTGAAGTCAGAAGTGAAAACGATTACGGGGACGCGGCGGAACGCAACATGGCACAGAAACGAGCCGATTGTTTTGCTTGCGGTACGCTGGTTGGGACGTGGATTTACTTGGAATGGAAGTGATTCGTTCTTACCGTGCTGATGTGCCGTATTCATCAATGAATTTCAGAAAAGATGAAGTTACCAATGCAGAACCCGCGCTGCCTGACTGGACTTTTGCGGTGAACGAATTGTTTGAGTAAAACCCACAGCCCTGCCATGAATTTGTGCATCTTCCATCCAAGACATTTAAGGTCTAGAATTGAAAAAGCGCAATTGAGGCGCGGGAGGTTTTTCATGGGATTATTCGATGGTGTTTTGGGTGGAGTTCTTGGTGCGGGAGCAGTGGCGTTGGTGACAAAATATGTCAATCAGCATGGCGGCTTGCAAGGCGTTGTTGACCAATTTCAAAAACAAGGCTTGGGCGGTATTGTCAATTCTTGGATTGGCACTGGTGAAAATCAAGCTGTCACAGCCGAACAAATTACCAAAACCGTTGGAACAGATCAATTGCAAGAAATGGCAAAAGAAGCTGGCGTCGAACCTGCGGTGCTCGCAGGTCAACTTGCCGAGCATTTACCAACAGCCATTGATAAAGTCACACCCGATGGCAAATTGCCTGATGTGGCAGCAGCGGTGACTACGGTAATTTCAACAGCCCCGAAACTGTAAATCAAAACTCGAGAGATGAGGTGCGCGATAAAGCGTACCTTTTTCTATTTGTTAGACTTCTTGAAAGCGTCAAAAGTCAATTCCAATTGATTGCTGGGCTTTCGGTTGTGGTTAGACTTGATGTCAAATGACCAAGAAAGTTGATCTAGATTTGGAAGTAAATCTTCAATTCGACTTTAGTCCGAAGCTCGAGGCGCCTTTGGTAGGGTCTAGGACTGGACTATAGACCATGTAGTTTCTTCATTATTTCCTCTAAGCTTTGTTAATGACCGCATTGGTCACAGGTTTGGGTTTGCTGCCCTTGGTGGTGGGGGGCAACATTCCAGGACACGAAATTGAACACCCTATGGCTATCGCCATTTTGGGCGGTCTTGTCACCTCAACCATGTTGAATTTTTTTGTGATCCCCACGCTTTATTTGCGGTTTGCAAAACTGCTGCCACAGCGCAGTTTGAGTGCTGTTCCAGCAACCATTTAAATATCGCGGTTTTGTATTCGACTTTAACCCTCACTGTTTTTCTTGCAGTGAGGGTTTGTAGGTTACCCACAAGATCATCTTGAAATTAAAAGCAGCGCTCGTGGATGCCACATCACCTGATCGTAATTCAAACCACCACGTTTTTGATTCGCTCGAGCACTTTATTCTTTCCCAAAACCGTCAGCACTTCAAACATTCCTGGACTCTCGAGTCTGCCCGTAATGGCGGCGCGGAGCGGCTGCATGACCGCGCCTAATTTTGCGTCACTGGTTTCGGCATAACCCTTAAAAATTGGCTCAAGTGCTCCTTGATCCCAAGCTGTTGCTGCCTCGAGTTGCGGCAGCAAAGCCCGAAGGTGCTCGAGTCCTTCTTTCAGTTTTGCGGCGGCTTTTTCCTCGAGTTGAATGTCAGTAAAAAAGTATGAGACTTTGGCTGGCAGTTCTGAAAGCAAATTAAAACGTTCGCGCAAAATCTGCACCACGCTCGAGACGTATTCGTGATTTGATGTGTCGAATCCAGCCTTCTCGAGAAATGGTTTTGCGCGATCAACCAGCGTCTCGAGGCTGAGCACTTCACGAATGTATTTGCCGTTTAACCAAGTCAACTTATCCAGATCAAACACGGGTCCACCCAAGCTCACCCGATCCCAAGAGAAATGCTCGATCATGTCAGGAACGCTAAATACCTCTCGAGCGTCGGGCATACTCCACGCCATCATGCCGAGGTAATTGAGCAATGCTTCGGGGAAAATACCCATCTCGCGGTACGAATCGACGCTGGTGTTGGACTTACGTTTGGAGAGTTTTGATTTGTCTGGATTGCGCAGCAACGGTGTGTGAATCCATTTGGGTTCGTCCCAACCAAAAGCTTTATAAATTAGAACATGAATCGGCGTGCTCGAGAGCCACTCCTCGGCACGAATCACATGCGTCACGCCCATCAAACGGTCATCGGTCATTGCTGCCAGGTGATAGGTCGGCAACCCATCGGCTTTAAGGAGTACCTTGTCATCAATGCCAGCATTGTCAAACTCGACCTCGCCACGCAGAACGTCATTCACAACCGTTTTCCCCTCGAGCGGCACTTTGAGGCGCACCACAAAAGGCTCGCCTGCCGATGCTCGAGCGTCCGATTCTTCGCGCGATAAACCACGGTCGCGGCGGTTGTAACCCTGCTCCATGTGACCGTCACGTTTGGCTTGCTCACGGGCAGCCGTCAACTCCTCGCTGGTATCAAAGGCACGGTACGCCCAACCGTTCTCGAGCAAGATTTGTGCATGTTGCTGATGCAAATTGGCGCGTTCGGTTTGAATGTAAGGTGCATTCGGACCACCGACCACGGGCGACTCGTCGGGGGAAATCCTGAGCCAATCGAGCATCTCGAGAATCCGTTTTTGCGATTCCTGGTTGTAACGTGCGCGGTCTGTGTCCTCGATGCGGACGATAAAGTGTCCAGCGTTTTGCTTGGCAAAGACGAAATTGTAAAGCGCCTGATACGCCGTACCAACGTGAGGGTCGCCCGTGGGTGACGGGGCAATGCGGGTCTTAATCATGAAAAACCTCGAGAGGGGAGAGTAGCAGAGAGCGGAGGGCAGAGAGCCGCAAACTCGGGTAGGGTGCGCCGTGCGCACCGATGCTCCGAAAAACTTGGTGCGCACGGCGCACCCTACGGCTCAAGACGGGATTCTACCTGTTCTGTCCAGGTTCTCGAAACTCGAGGATTTCCAAAAGTAAATTCATGCTTTCAGTTTACCCTCGAGTTTCTGGTCTGGCATCGTCTAAATGGCGGATGGTTGAACGCGTTAGACTGGCAGTAATGGCAACGCTTCTGGTGAAAAACGCAATGGTTTTGGCAACCATGAACGCTCAAAGGCTCGAGATTCCAGACGCGGGTTTATTCGCTCGAGACGGTGTGATTGAACAGGTCGCGCCAACGTCCGAATTGCCGAGCAGCGCCGATGTGGTGCTGGATTTAAAAGATCATGTGGTGCTGCCTGGTTTGATCAACACCCACCATCACTTTTACCAGACTCTAACGAGGGCAGTGGCGGGCGCTCAAAATGCAAATTTGTTCTTGTGGCTTAAAACCTTGTATCCGATTTGGGCGCGGTTGACGCCCGAGGCGATGCGGGTTTCAACGAAACTTGCTTTGGCAGAATTGGCGCGTTCTGGTTGTACCACCGCCAGCGATCACCACTACATTTTTCCTAACGGCTGTACCCTCGACGATCAAATTCTTGCCGCTCGAGAAATGGGTTTGCGACTTCATGC
>JANMUC010000440.1:0-4177 GCA_031391225.1 Deinococcales bacterium | reverse complement strand
GCCTTCGATCACCTCGAGCCTTAAAGCTTTGCCTGAAGGCACAGTAATGGCGTAATAATCGCTGTCGGTATTGACGCTGTGATTCCCCGCAATCAAACCATCATTTGTGTTTGCAGGATAGATGTTTGCTGTTGCCGATGTGTCGTTTGCTTCGGTCTCTGTACCAGCATCGGTTAAAAATTGAGCTTGTAGAAAGTATTGTGGCAGACTTGCATTTGTGCCTGTTTCCTCAATCTGAATGTAATACACACCGGCTGTTTCAAACGGAAAGACAATCGCAGCGCAAGATCGAATACCCGAGATGGCATCGGTCACGATTTGTGTTCCAGCAGAATTGAGCAAACGCAATGTGGTGGTGCTGGCATCGCAATCTTTGGTATTTGAGGTAAAGGCTTCAAAACGAACTGTGGTCGGTACGCTCGGGATTGATACGCGGTAAACGTCTTTTTCGTCGCTGACATCGGTGATTGAACCAGCAATCAACTGAGAACTGCTGACCACAATACCGTTCGCATCGGCTTGGGCAGTCGTGTCGTTGGGTTCGACTTGGGTGATGGTCGCATTGAAGATGATCGGGGCACTGACACTGATTGATTTGCTCAAACCGCACACGCTGAGGGAAATACTGCTCGAGCCTGATGCCACACCCGTCACTTCTCCAGCCGTATTGACGCCAATACTGCCAGGGTTTGCTGACTGCCAGGTCAACGCCGAACTTGGCACTGGCACAATCCCCCTGGTGGTTTTCAACAAGGCTTTTAAAGGTTTGGTTTCGCCAACACCTACAGTTACACCATTTCGTGCCACCACAAATAAATCCGCAACTTGCTCGAGAAACGCAACAGGGCTGGCACTCGTTCCAGCCGTGCGCACCGAACAAATCAAATTTGAACTTGGTGCAGTGTTGACCCTCGAGCCTGGAAGCAATGCCAAAGGCACGTTTAAAGCGGCGGCTCGAGCCAGCGCGTCGCTGTTGCCTGTGGCGTTTTGTTCCTCGAGACTTTGGGTCACGCGGGTGTTGGCGTCTGTGTTTTCAAAAATTAAGAAGGTCATGGTGAAACGGTAAGCGGTGCTGGCTGGGTCGGCGTTGTTTGGGTCGTTGCTGGTCGGAATGTCAAGACCAATGTTGACCGAACCCGTAGTGGTGTTGATGTCGCTGGTGATGCTGCGTCCATCGCTGGCGTTGCGAGCCACGTAACCATAAGGCAGCAAGTAACCGCCCTCTAACGCTGTTCCAGCGTCGGTTTCTAAAGTGCTGATTTCGGATTCTTGGTAGACGGTTAAATCGGCAAGGCTGGCATTGACCGTGTTGGCAGCGTTCATGCCATTGACTGGGCGAATGCCTTGCAAGAAGGTGTTCAGGTTCAGTGTGCCGCCCACAAAGTTGGTGGCGTTGCGCATGGCGGTGCTGGCAAGGTTATCGGTTTTGACCCATGCCACCAACGACAGGTTGTTGATGGTGCTGCCCGTGGTGTTTTTGATGTTGAACTTGGCATTGAAAAAACGTTTGTTACCCGTACCAATCACTTGAAAAATCGGGTTGATAAACTCGAGGTTGGCGTCGTTGATTAAACTTTTGGTGTTGGGGTTTTTGTTGCTGGTAAAGACCGCGCTGGCTTGCTTTTGAGCACCATCAAAACTGACGGTCAATGCACCAAGCGCTTGGGAGGCTGGCGTTGGTTTGGATGAAGCCAGGTTTTGGCAACCTGCCAACAAGACCAACAGTGCAAGTAATGAACTAAGAATTTGTCTCACATGAAAAACATATCATGAGATCAAGTTTCCTAAAGGTTAATTTTGCAATGGCAAAAGCAAAACCAGGCATGGTCATACCTGGTTGCAATGCTGTTCAACGCCAAAGGGAGACTTTACATGCCCATTCGGGTTTTTAAGAAATTCGTCATGACCGTGCCGCGTTTGTAAAACTCATTGTCCATGATCTCGATGTATAGCGGAATCGTGGTTTTGATGCCTTGCACCACGGTTTCCTCGAGCGCCCGTTTGGTTCTGGCAATGGCAGTGTCCCTGGTGGGTGCCCAGCAAATCAGTTTGCCAATTAAACTGTCGTAATTTGGTGGAATGCTATACCCCGTAAAGGTGTGACTGTCGATGCGCACGCCAGGACCACCGGCAAAGTGAATGTCTTCAATCTTACCAGCGCTCGGGCGAAAGTCATGCTTCGGGTCTTCGGCGTTAATCCGGCATTCAATCGCGTGACCCTCGAGCCTGATGTCGTCTTGGGTTAAACTTAAGCCCATTCCCGCCGCAATCTCAATTTGAAGTTTGACAAAGTCAAGCCTCGAGATGGCTTCTGAAACGCAGTGTTCGACTTGAATGCGGGTGTTCATTTCCATGAAGTAAAAATGGTCGTCACGGTCAATGATAAACTCGAGCGTTCCCGCTCCAGCGTAATTCACGTGTTTGGCGAGGCGCACGCCAGCCGCCAGAATCTCGTCGCGCAAATCATGAGGCAGGGTGCTGGGGGCTTCTTCGATCAATTTTTGGTTGCGGCGTTGAATGCTGCAATCGCGTTCGCCAATGTGAATCACATGCCCGTTACCGTCACCAAAGACTTGGACTTCGACGTGGCGGAATTCCTCGAGAAACTTTTCCATGATTAACGCGGGGTCGGAAAAGTACATTTGCGCTTCAGATTGGGCTTGGGCAAACAAAACTTTCATTTCGTCGCTCGAGCGCACGATTTTTTGCCCGCGACCACCGCCGCCAGCGCTTGCCTTTAAAAGCACTGGATAGCCAATTTTCTCGGCTTTTTCAATGGCTTCTTCGGTGTTCTCGAGCAATCCCGTGCCAGGGACGGTTGGAACCCTGCTGATGGCGGCAATTTCGCGTCCGCCCGCTTTAGAACCGAGGGCGTGCATACTTTCTGGGGTTGGTCCAATAAAAACAATGCCGTGGTCGCGGCATTTTTCGGCAAAATCAGGATTCTCAGCCATAAAGCCGTAACCAGGATGAATGGCTTCCGCGCCCGTCATGACTGCTGCCGAGAGAATGTTGGGAATGTTCAGATAACTGCCGCTTGAGGCGGGCGGTCCAACACAAACCGATTCGTCTGCCAGCAACACTGGTAAGGAGTTCGCGTCGGCTTCGGAATAGACCTGCACGGTTTTAATGCCCATCTCTCTGCACGTCCGAATCACACGCAGGGCTATCTCGCCACGGTTGGCGATCAGAATTTTTTTAAACATGGTTACTCCAAGCCTTGAAAGCTTTATTCAATGATGAACAACGGTTGACCGTACTCGACGGGTTGCGCGTTTTGCACCAGAATTTGCTTGACCACACCCGACATGTCCGATTCGATTTCGTTCATCAGTTTCATGGCTTCAATAATGCACAAGACCTGACCCGATTCGACTCGAGCGCCAACCTCGACAAACACGGGCGCGTCGGGGCTGCTCGAGCGGTAGAACGTGCCGACAATCGGCGCTTTGACCACGTGACCGGTTGGCGCACTCGGGGCGGCTTCAACGGCAATCGGGGCGACCACAGGGGCAGCAGGCTGACTCGAGGTGAGGGCTGGTGCGGCGACCACTGGATTTGGGGCGGCGAGAGGGGCGGGAGCAGCCATGTGAATGACCTCCGCGCCACGTTTGACATGCAGTTTGTAATCGGCAGTCTCGAGGTTAAAGTCGTTCACGTCGGCGTCTACCAATGCCTCGAGAATGCGTTTTAAGTCTTTAGGGTCCATAATCCTCCTGATGTTTTCGATACGTTCAGTTTGTATTTCCTCGCATGATCTGTCGCAATCCTCAGATTCTAGCCTGTCTATACCCGAAGTGCGCAAGCTGGCTGAAGGAATTGCAAAAAAAGGACGCCCGTTTTGCAACGAACGTACTTTTCAATTAATCTGAACTTGTTGCTCGAGCTTGGTTTATTTGGGCATTGCCGGTTGGTTCGAATGGTCACGTTTTAGGGTTTAAGGTTTTATTTTTGAACACCAGCCAATCAACAGCAAAGGCAAGCCAATCAATAGCATTAAAACGATCAATAATACGATCATGGTGATGGTGGGTGAACTGAGAACTTGCAGTTTGGGATAAAGCACGTCTAGCACAACACTCTGCTTTCCTCAATCAAGGCTTCCAACCGATGAACCTCAGCCCTCAACGCACCCAATCGCACTTCAGGCATGATCGCATCTCGAGCTTCACCTGCC
>JANMUC010000434.1:0-11537 GCA_031391225.1 Deinococcales bacterium | reverse complement strand
CACCTGTCTTGACCCTAAAGATGCACCTGACGGGCTGGGTCGCTTCGGGCATGGTCGCCTCGCCCCTACAGAACATCGATTTTTGAATGAACGAGCAAATATCTGTTTTTGATTCTTAATCATTTATGAAATCCTCAATTTATCATTTGTTTTGAAAATATTTTAAAAACCGAACTATTCAATTCTCAAACTTTAATTCACTTCAACAAACGCCGCATTGATAATCGATTGTAACCTTGCGTACCACGGGTCACGCCCAACGCGCAGGTGGGTGTTGGTCAAAATGGCAACCACGGTTCCATTCTCTGGGTCACACACCAATTGGCAACCGCTCGCGCCACCATGCCCAAAAGTGCGAAACGAGGCGAGTTCGGTGAACAAACCAGGCAAAGCTGGAGTCTGCACCGACCAACCAAAACCCCACGGAACTAGAGCTTCTTCGGGATACCCTTTCATGCTGGGGTGTAATCCCGGTACACCTCCTGTCTGGTCGCTGGTCATGGCTTTAACGGTGAGGCTCGAGTGAATCTGTTTGTGGTTGGGCATGAAGTGCAAGGCGAATTCTACAAGGTCGGTGGCGGTGGCAACAATGCCAAACGCGGGGTGTGATAACGCTCGAGCGTACCTAGAATTATACATCGCGCCGTCCGTGCCTTCCGCCATAACCGCCCGAATTTGCGCGAGCTGTGATTCTTGCTCGAGCGGCGGCACAAAAAAAGTTTGGTTTAAACCCATTGGCTCGATTACCAACTCCTGAACGAGTCGCGCGAATGGAATCCCTGTAACGACCTCTGCCACATGCCCAGCCAGCAAGGAGTTGTAATCGGCGTAACTGAGCCGTGTTCCTGGTTTAAATTGCAGTTTGGTCGTGTACAGTTCCTCGAGCAAGACTGGCATTGGAATTTGATTTTTTAATCGTTCTTCCATGATCGGGGATTCGTAAATAAGTCCAGAAGTGTGGGTCAGCAAATGACGCAACCGCACCTCTTCGCGCCCGTCACCCGTAAATTCTGGAATGACGCTCGAGATCAAACGTCCCAAAGTCAACTCGCCCATTTCCACCAAGCGCATGACCATTGCTGCCGTGTACACTTTCGAGATTGATGCGACAGACCACAAAACACTTTCGCTCGAGGGAAGATTTGGGGCGGCGTTTCCAGCGTAATGTTCGAGTGCCAGCTTGCCGTTTTTGGCGACTGCCAGTGCCGCACCAGCAAAGCCGCCCTCGTCAATATGTCGCTGTATCAAGCTCGAGATTCGGGTCATGTCCAACTCACTTTTAAGGGCAGATGTTTGATGCCAGAAATAAAATTTGAGCGCAGTCGTTCGGGTGTGCCGTTTAATTTGATGCTCAGTAGTTTGGGTAGCAATTCCTCGAGTAAGATTTTCACTTCGATTCGTGCCAGGTGCTCGCCCAAGCACTTGTGCGGACTTTTTAACCCGAATGCCAGGTGCTCGTTAGGACTACGTTTGATGTTGAAAGAGTACGGATTTTCAAATTGTCGTTCGTCGTAATCACCCGCGATGTACCAAATCAAAACCTTGTCGCCAGCTTTGATATTCCTTCCCTCGAGCGTCGTGTCTTGCAACGCCGTGCGCCTGAAGTGCATGGTGACCGTCCCCCAGCGCAAAATTTCTTCCACGGCATCATCCATCAAATTTGGATTCTCGCGCAACTCTGCAAGTTGTTCTGGATGCTCGAGCAACGCCATAATTCCTGCCGTCATGGTGTAGCGCGTGGTGTCTGTTCCCGCCGCAATCAGCAGCGTGAAAAAGTTTTTGAACTCCATTTCCGAAAGCGGTTCACCGTCGCGTTTGGGTTGCAGCAACCTCGAGATCACATCATTGGTTGGATTATCGCGCCTGATTCGGGCTTGTTCTTCGGCGTAAGCAAACAACTCGAGGCTGATTGGGCTGCGAAATGGCAGCAAACGGTACTGATCGGTGTTGACCAAACTGACAGGCGTTTCGGTAAATTCTGGGTCGTCGTTGCCCAGCAGCGCATCACCTTTTTTGACCAGCATCGGACCGTCGTGATCGGGCGTTCCCAGCATCTTGCCCAACATCCGCATCGGCAATTGACGCGCCAGCAACTCGACAAAATCAAACTCGGTCTGCCCACCAATTTCGTCAATCACCCCTCGCGCCAGCAAGCGAATCCCCATCTCATAAGATGCCACTTCTCGAGCCGAAAATGGTGGCTGCACCATCCGGCGATACGCCGTGTGTTCGGGTGGGTCCATCTCCATCACGGTTTTTCGCGCCTCGAGTTCATCGGGTTTCATGTCCTCAATCCGAATGCCTTTTTTGCTCGAGAAAACCTGCGGGTTGCGACTGACCTCGAGAATGTCGTTGTACCGCGTGACCGCCCAGAATCCTGCGCCGTCCGTTTCATCCCACCAAGACACGGGGTCGGCGTCGCGCAGGCGTTTGAAGGTGGCATGGGGGACGCCGTGAACGTAAACGTCAGGGTCGGTGATGTCCAAATCTGGACGCTCGAGGTTGATGGATTGGGTCATGGTGCTCCTTGCGGGTTGGGGCAGGGCGCAGCAAGCAGTGCCCCTACGGGAGATTCATTATTTAATGGAATATTTTTATTTGTTTGCGTTTGTCGCAGTTTTTGGTTTTGAAAGGGGCATGATTTGGTCAAGACAATCTTGTACTCGATCTTCGGGGCATATATTCCGTGGGGCTGTAGGGGCGCTGCTTGCTGCGCCCTCGAGGGACGGCACATTTTTTGAAATAGGACAGAATGTTTTCGATGTATTTTTACAGATATGGCATGTAAAACTTCAATTCCCAGTCCGTCACGGCGCTGATAAACTTCTCCCATTCGGCACGTTTGACGGCAACAAACTGCCCGACCAAATCCGCGCCAAAGGCTTCAACAAATACCGTGTTCGCCTCGAGTGCATCTAGGGCTAGCTCGAGGTTGTTTGGCACGTGCCTGGTGGTGCTTTGATGCTCGAGGCAGTCTTGTTCTTCGGCGGGTGGGGATTTGAGGTTGTGGGTGACGCCCAACAGTGCGGCTTGGAGTACGGCGGCGGTTGCCAGGTACGGGTTAGCTGCACCGTCGGACATGCGGTGCTCGAGTCTTGTGCCGCGACCTCGGGTGGCTGGAATGCGGATGCTAGCGCCTCGGTGGTCGTAACCCCAGTTTGCCCAGTACCCCGCAAGTTGCGCGGGCTTCAGGCGCTTGTAAGCGTTGACGGTTGGGGCGCAAATCGCGGCGCTGGCTTCAAAATGCTCGAGCATCCCAGCGATACATTGATGCGCCAGGGTGGAAAGTCCGTCGGTGGCGTTGGCTTCGAACATGGCGTTGTTGCCTTTTTTGTCCTCGAGCGAGAGGTTGACGTGCAAGCCACTGCCGCCACGGTCTGCGAAAGGTTTGCCCATATAGGTCAGCAGCAAACCGTGTTTGAAGGCGATTTCTCGAGCCATCAGTTTGAACAAGAAAATGTTGTCCACCGCCTCGAGCGCGTTTCCGTAAGCCAGAGTCATTTCAAATTGGGGCGTGTCAAATTCGGAATTAATGCTTTCGACGGGCAGCCCAATGCGGTCTGCGACTTCCATGATTTCGTCGATCAGACCCACGGGATCAACGGCTGAACCGGTGCCGTAAACGTAAGCCCCTGGCGTGTCCCATTCCGTCCAGCCACCTTGCCCGTTTGGTTGCATCACAAACGCCTCGAGTTCGATGCCGACTTTGACGGTGTACCCCAAATCACTCCAAGCGTTGATGGCACGTTTTAAGGCGTGGCGCGGAGAGATCGAGAGTGCTTCGCCATGAAAGCTCAGATCACCGACGACCACGCCTGTATCTGCTTCCCAACCAGGACGGACATCTTGCATCTCAAACTCGAGGTCACAATCTGGTAGTCCCTCGAGCAGCCTTGCGCCTGGGGCGGGAACCATCGTGCGGTCAAACGCCAGGGCAAACGTGGTGATGCAGTGGTGCGTGCCATGTGCGGCGTGAGCCGTCGGCAGGTACTTGCCACGAGCAAGTCCGTGATGGTCGGGAAAAAGAGCGCGGATGCGTTTGTAGGTTTCCATAAAATTGTTCCTTCATGTAGGGGCGAGGCGTGCCTCGCCTTAAATTTCGGCAGGCTCGAGTTTGCTGACCAATCCAAGATTTTTGCTCGAGGCGAGTGTCCAAATGGCGGAAATGAAGATGCCTGCGAAAGTGAACCAAACACCGATGTTGTTCATGGCAATTGGGAACAGCCCAATGGTGGCAACTGAACCGTAAATTGCCAAAATTGGCGTAATGATTGCACCAACCAAAATCAAATATTGCCAAGGCGCGTTTGCGGGTACAAGCTTAAACGCCAGTACGCCAAGCACAATGTAAATGCTCGAGATTAAAAGCGTTCCAGCCAATGCCGAAGCGCCAAACATCACAATTGAATCCACGTCAGAAATCAGGGTGACAACAACCAGTAAAACGGCTAATGCAGCCACCAGAATATTGCCCCCCAGTGGTGTGCCGTAACTCGAGACTCTGGCTAGAGATTTTGGCAAGAGGTTGTGACGCGCCAATGCAAACCAACCTCGAGCGGCGGTGGCAGTAAAAGCACTGCCGACAGCGATCATGTCAACAATAATGGCAAAGTCCATCCAAGGTGCGATCCAACTGCCGCCAACAAATTTCGTACCAAGTGTTCCAAGTTGGCTCGGGTTGGCTGGGTCTGCCCACTGTGCAATGTTGTCCACGCCGTAACCAATTGCGCCAGCGTAAACCACGATCACGTAAAAAACTGAGGCAATCAAAACCGTACCAAGTACAGCATACGGAACGGTGCGGGTTGGGTTGGCGGTTTCTTCGCTTAAGCTCGCACTGGCTTCAAAGCCAATAAACAATGTGACCGCAAACAAAACACCAGTGAAAATATTGCCTGCTTTTGGATGGCTTGGGTTGAAAACCTCGAGCGTGTTGCCCTGAGCGCCGCCCGAAAAAATCACGGCAAGCACAATGATAATCACGGGCAAAACGGCAAATGCGGTCAAGATCAATTGCGTGCGGGTTGTGGTTTGGACACCAAAATGGTTGGCGGCAAAAACAATGGCAATGGCAATCAGTGACCAGACCCACCACGGTAAAGTGATACCAAGATAGCCTGCGAAGGTCAAATTTGCAAAGAAACCAATTGCCAGAAAAATACCTGCACCACCCAAAAACATTGCGCCAATAAAGTAAATACCTGCACTAAAAAGACCCAGCGTTGCACCTGCTGAACGGCGCACGTAATCGTAAATTGCGCCCGCGCCAGAGTATTGACGGGCAAACAAGACAATCACCCAACCAACACAAATCGAACCGATTGAGCCAAGAATGGTGGACAACGGCGCGGCACTGCCTGCTGCGCCTGCAATCAGACCTGCCAGCAAACCAGCCGACAACACTGGACCAATTGCCAACGATTGAGCTATTGCGTCTATCACAGTCAATTTGGGTTTAGCGAGTTGTTGCATGGAATTGCTCGAGTTCATAGACCCTCCTCCACGCCTGATATCTTCAGGCGAATGTCCCCTTGCGGTGCATCACGTTTTTGACATCGCAGTAAAAATCAAAACTCCAATGTCCTCCCTCGCGTCCAACGCCAGAATGTCTCGCACCGCCAAATGGTGCTGCCAGGTCGCGCACGTAAAAGCAGTTGATCCAGATTGTGCCAGCGCTGAGTTGATCGGCAATGCGTTCGGCTTTTTCTTGGTCGGCGCTGAAAATCATGGCTGCCAGACCGTATTCGGTGTTGTTGGCAAGCGTCACCAGTTCGGTTTCGCTCGAGAATTTTTGCAGGGTTAAAACAGGTCCAAAAACTTCTTTCGTCAGGATTTCCGCACCATCTGGAATATCGGTAAAAAGCGTCGGTTGAAAGTACAAGCCTCCCAAATCTTGGGAAACTGTTCCACCAAACTCGAGCTTCGCACCAGCCTCTATGGCGCGGTCCACAAAGCCTTTCACCCGTTCAAAGTGGAGGCGTGTGACCAGTGGACCAACGACGGTACTTGCCTCTCGAGGGTCGCCTTGTTTGGTATTTTGCACGGCTGCTTTAAAACGCTCGAGGAAGCGGTCATAAATGCCGTCTTCAACCAGCAGGCGCGTACCAGATAAACAAACCTGACCGCAATTGTCGTATTGGTCTACGGCATTGTGAATGGCAAGCTCGAGGTCGGCATCATTGAACACAATAAACGGCGATTTGCCGCCAAGTTCAAAACTGAGCGGCGTCAGGTTTTGCGCGGCGCTGGCAGCAATTTTTCTGGCGGTTGGCACGCTGCCCGTGAACGAAATCCGTTTGACATCCTCGTGCGCGACCAATGCCGCGCCAGCCTCATTGCCCAAGCCTTGCACCACGTTAAAGACCCCTGACGGCAACCCAGCCTCGAGCGCAAAATCTGCCAGCAATGACGCGGTGAATGGCGTCCATTCGGCGGGTTTGAGCACCACCGTATTGCCTGCCGCCAGCGCGGGTCCAACCTTCCAGGTTGCCAGCATGAACGGTGCATTCCAAGGCGTGATGAGTGCCGTGACGCCAGCAGGATCGTAACGCACTGAATTGTGCGCGTTTTTGGCGGCTTGGGTGTCCCATTCATTTTTCGGGTCGTGCAATAAATCTTTTGCCATTTGCGCAAAAAAGTGAATGTTATGCCCGCCGCGTTTCATGACCCGCAAACGACTCGCCTCGAGCAGTGAGCCGTTGTTCATGGTTTCCACCGCCGCCAGATCTTCAACCCTATGTTCAATAATGTGCGCCAGTCGCTCGAGGATTTCAAAACGCCCATGTGCGCCAAGGGCTGCCCACGCTGGGAAGGCGGCTGTGGCTGCCGCAACTGCCAGATCAACCTCGAGTTGTGTCCCTCGAGCCACGCAACCCAAAAGACTTTCATCAATTGCGCTGTGCGCTTCAAAACTATCAACGCTCGAGACGCGCTGGTTGTTGATGAAGTGATCTGTTGAAACTTGAACGCCAGCAATCTTGACCGAGTTCATGCCGTGACCTCCAGCAGTTGTTCATCCTCGAGTTCGGTATTCACGCCTGCCACCACTTTGCGCAGTAAATGCGCCAGGGTTTCTTGCTCGGACGCTGTGAGAACTGAAGCCATTTCGCTTTCACCCTGATTAAATTTCGGGAACAACCACTCGATCAACGTCCGTCCCGCATCGGTGAGTTTGACGATCACCAAACGACGATCCACCTTGCTGGCACGGCGTTTGACCAAGCCACGTTTCTCGAGCGTGATGAGTAAACTGGTGACGGTGGCTTTGCTGACGGCTTGCGATTTGGCAATGTCCCGAGTCTCGATTGGACCCCAAATCCAGACGATAAACAGCGTCGAAAAACTGGCAAAACTGAGGTTGTGCTCACGCAACACCTCGCGTTCCATTTTCAGTTTAAAGCCTTGCGCGGCACGCCAAATGTTGGACGCCACCGCCAGCGCCAATTCGTCAATCGGCAAACCACTGGCGCGTCTCATGACCTCGAGTTCGGGCAAACTAAAATCATCATGAACTGGCAAGTAAACGCTCTTTTCTCCGTTTTGAACGGTTGAAACAAGATCGTTAGAGATCAAACGTTATGGGGCTAATGATTGAAGAGTTTAGTGATTCAGCACCCATTTGTCAAGCCTTAAATCTCGAGTTTCATACGGTGTCGTAATGGCTTTGTAATTTGCTGGCTCGAGCAGATTGTATTGTTCAAATCTCTTGCCCATGCACTCGAGGAGTAGACTTTGGTTGTGAGCGGTTTTGTGACAAAACAACTTGGACTTGTGCCTTACCAGGAGGCATACCAATTGCAACTCGAGACGCACAATCGCGTGGCAACGTCCGAAGTGCCGCCAACATTGTTGTTGCTCGAGCATCCAAGGGTCGTGACGCACGGACGCAAAGACGACGACGAGACAAACTTGGTTATGCCAAAAGCTCTGCTCGAGGCTCAAGGAATAGCGGTTGTCAACACCGAACGCGGCGGCACGGTCACCTATCACGGACCAGGACAATTGGTGGCATACGCCATTTTTCCTGTTGGTCGGCGTGTGCGTGATTTTTTGCGACGACTCGAGAATGTCCAAATTCGTTTACTCGAGACATATGGTGTTTTTGCTCGTCCCAATCCTGGGTACGCTGGCGTATACGTGGATGACGACAAAATTGGCAGCATCGGCGTTGCCATCAAACGCAATGTGGCGCTTCATGGCTTGGCAATAAACCTTAACACCGACCTTAAAGATTTTAATTTGATCGTGCCATGCGGCTTGACCGATACTCACATGACCAGTCTCGAGAAACTTCTAAATCATAAAATTGACATGCAGGACGCTCGAGATCGACTCGAGAAATCTTTTCAAGAAGAATTCAAGGATTACCATTGGCTCGAGGAATTGGCAGGACATGAAGTCAGTTACGCATAATTTGCCCTGCTCTCTGAAATTCCCTCAAAATCCCAAACGACTACTTCACAATTTTAAGGACAAATCATGATCAAACCATCTCGAGAATACGATTTCCAAGTTGTTCGCAACGGCGTGCAACGCCAGGATGCCCAAAGCGTCCGCGAACGCAAACCAGACTGGCTCAAAGTGGCACTGCCAAGCGGTATTGGCTACCGCAGCATCAAAGACATTGTTGACCTGAACGGGTTGACCACGGTTTGCCAGGAAGCCATGTGCCCAAACATTGCCGAATGCTGGGCGGCTGGCACGGCAACCTTCATGCTGATGGGGTCGGTTTGTACCAGGGCTTGCAAGTTTTGCGCGGTGGATACCGGAAACCCCAATGGCAGACTCGATCCGCTCGAGCCGCAACACATTGCCGAAGCGGTGCAAAAAATGGGTTTGAAGTACGTGGTTTTGACCAGCGTTGACCGCGATGATCTGCCCGACGGTGGCGCAAGCCATTTTGCCCGCACCGTGCAAGCCATCAAAGCCCTCAACCCTGGCGTGCGGGTCGAAGGTTTAACCCCAGATTTTAACGGCAACCTCGAGCATGTCGCGTTGGTCGTGAATTCTGGTGTCGAGGTCTTTGCCCAGAACATTGAAACCGTGCGGCGTTTAACCCACCCTGTGCGCGATACTCGAGCGGGTTACGACCAGACTTTAAAAGTTTTGGTAGGCGCAAAAACCATTGCCAATGTGTACACCAAAACCAGCCTCATGCTTGGGCTTGGCGAAACCCGAGCCGAAATCCTCGAGACGATGCACGACCTTCGAGCACATAACGTTGACATCGTGACCTTTGGGCAGTATTTGCGTCCAACCAAACACCATCTGCCCGTTGAGCGTTATGTCACCCCAGACGAATTCGATGAGATCAGGCTCGAGGGCATGGAACTCGGGTTTCTCGAGGTGGTTTCTGGGGCGCTGGTTCGCTCGAGTTATAAAGCGGAGCAGGTGTTGCATAAGTCCTAAAATGCAGGTCTATCAATCTCGAGCGATGGTTTAAAGCGATACTGTTCGCTCGAGTTATAAAGCAGAACAAGTTTTGCACAAGTCTTCGATTTAAATTCTTGCAATCTCGAGCGACGACTTTCATGAGCACTGTTCGCTCGAGTGATAAAGCAGAACAAGTGCTGCATAAAACTTAAATTTGAACTCTTGGAATCTCGAGCGATGATTTTGATAAAAATCGTCGCTCGTTTCGAGTTTTCAAGATTCATGGGTTGTCACTGCCTTAAAGTTTGGGCGTTTATCTGTCAAGAATTTTAGACTGAGTCAAAATCGAAGGCTTCCAGTCGGACTTAGCTCATAATTCGAGTTATTCCGTGCTAGACTTTAAAAGACCCACTCATTCTAAATCATAAAAGCAGGTAAGCCCTCCCTCCTGATCATGAACCTTACCAGGCACATCAAGATATGGAGCACAATGTCAAGCACTCCCGAAAAGCAAACCTACCAAACCCCTACTCTCGAGCAGCACCAAAATTACACGATCACCACAGGATTGAGCGCCGTAATTGGCGCGACTGGTTTTTCCAATCCGTTAGAGGTGCTTGAATTAGAGGATATGCTGAAATGAGAAAAATTCTGACTTTAACCCTTGTTACCGCAAGCCTGATGGCAGCCTGTAACACCACCCCAATCGCCAACAATCCAAGCACGCAAGAAACCTTTGGGGTACTCGAGATCAGTTTGGATTCGAGTGGAACTTCAAGCGCGAAATTTCAGCACAACAATCAAACTCGAGTTGTCAGTTACAGGGAAAATGATTTGGTATTTGGTACTGGTACAACTCAAGTGATTAGCGCCACCAATTCTGCGTTTGATTACTTGGTGGCAACGTTTCCAGTGTCGCACACGGCAAGCAGCGCCAGTGCTTTTAATAACTTAACGTTTTACGCGCTGGCAAAGACTGGCAATCTGAGCAGTAGTGCGATTAAGACCATTATTGATTTTGGTGGCGTAACCAACACAGCCGAACAAACCCGTTTAGCGAAATTGATTGTTCCAGTACATGCCGTGACCACCGATGGTTTTGGTAATGTCATCATGGATAATACCAAAGCCGACTTTCAAGCCTTTACCAGCGCCGAAGTTACAACCGCCACAACGACAGCAGGTGCGAACATTGCGGCAACTGACACGATCCTCAATTATGGTTTCTCTGCCCGGTGCGTGACGATATGCACAGCCAACTCGAGGAACATTCCAACGAACGGCACTGGCAGTATCAGCCTTGCGTTGCGAGTACCGAAAGCAGCTTCGGGTACAGCTTACAAATTTGTGATGAATTTCGTAGCCCTAAACGAAACTGTTTCTCGAGTGACCAAAGGCGTGTACCCAGCCGAGACCTTGGCACAAGCCGAAGCTCGAGGCGTAACTGTTGGGGCGACACGGTTAATGCAGCTTGGTTTGGATCAAAGAGTGTCTTTAGCATCACTAACTCTGGCAAATGACAAGGTGAATGATGTGCAAACTTCAAGTCTAGGCGCGAGTATCAACGCCTTGGGCATTGGCAGGATCAACGCTGGTTTTAACTACTCGTGTGGTTTAACATCGAATGGTAAAGCGTACTGCTGGGGAAGCGGTTTCGCTGGCGACCTTGGCAACAATTCCACCGCAGACTCGAGTGTTCCAGTTGCCGTGGCAGCCCCGACTGGTGGAAGTGTTCTGACCTTCTCGAGTATCAGTGCTGGTGATTCTTTCTCGTGTGGTGTGACCTTGAATGGCACAGCGTATTGTTGGGGAAACAATCTTTCTGGACAACTTGGCAATAATTCCACAACAGCCTCGAGTGTTCCAGTTGCCGTAGTTGGTGGGTTAACGTTTGCCAGCATCAGCACGGGTAACAGTTTCGCATGTGGTGTGACCTCGATTGGCACAGCGTACTGTTGGGGAAGTAATGCTAGGGGACAACTTGGCAATAACTCCTTAACAAACTCGAGTGTTCCAGTTGCTGTGGCAGCCCCGACTGGTGGAAGTGCTCTGATCTTCTCGAGTATCAGTGCTGGTGGCTTATTCTCGTGTGGTATGACCTCGAGTGGTGCAGGTTACTGCTGGGGATACAATATTGCTGGACAACTTGGCAATGGTTTAAGTGG